>CBJMQH010000219.1:0-8412 GCA_966431825.1 uncultured Trinickia sp. | reverse complement strand
GACGCGATCCGGTGGCCGCGTGCCGCCAATGCCTGCGCGACGCCGCGGTCGAACGTTTCCTCGACGTCGAGCCCGAAGTCGCGCGTCACTTTCCAGCGCGGCGCGTCGCAGGCCGCTTGCGGCTGCTGCCCGTAGTCGAGCAGGCGCACGATCGACTGCAGGTGCCCCTGCGGCTGCATGTCGCCGCCCATCACACCGAAGCTCATGACAGGCTGCGTCAACTCGCCGTGCCGTTCGGTGACGAACGCCGGAATGATCGTATGGAAGGGCCGTTTGCCGCCGGCCACGACGTTCGGCGAGCGCGCGTCCATCGAGAAGCCGCAGCCGCGATTTTGCAGCGCGATGCCCGTTCCGGGCACGACGATGCCGGAGCCGAAACCCATATAGTTGGATTGGATGAAGCTCACCATCATCCCGCGCTCGTCGGCGGCGCTCAAATAAATCGTGCCGCCGGCGCGCGGCATGCCGAATGTGAACGGCGTGGCACGCTTCATATCGATCGTTGCCGCGCGCGATGCCAAATATGCGTCGTCGAGCATTTGCGACGGCGTGACCTCCATCGCACGCGGATCGGCAACGTAGCGGTAGACATCGGCGAACGCGAGCTTCATGGCTTCGATCTGAAGATGCTGCGAGTCGATGCCGTCTCGCGGCAACGCAGCCAGGTCGAAGTGCGAAAGGATCCCCAGCGCGATCAATGCCGCGATGCCCTGACCGTTGGGCGGGATCTCGTGCACGGTATAACCGCGATAGGATTTGCCGATCGGCTCGACCCATTGCGCGCGATACTCCCGCAGATCGGCCAGCGTCATCGCGCCCCCGCCTTCGCGCGCGAAGGCCGCGATCCGCTCGGCCGGCTCGCCTTCGTAGAACGCGCGGGGCCCCGCTTGGGCAAGCAGGCGCAGCGTTTTCGCATGCTCGCGCAGCCGAACGAGTTCGCCGACCTGCGGCGCACGGCCGTGCGGCATGAACGTCTGCGCAAACCCGGGCTGCGACGCGAGCTCGGGCACGGCCGCCGCCCACTTCTGCGCGACGATGCTCGCCACCGCGTGGCCGCGCTCCGCAATCTCGATCGCGGCGGCCATCAGATCGCCGAACGGCAGCCGGCCGAATTTCGTCGACAGCGCTTCCCATCCGGCGACCACCCCGGGCACCGTCACGGTATCCCAGCCGCGCCGCGGTGCGCGCACGCCCCCGTTCTCGGTCCCGTAGCGCCGCGTGAAGTAGCCGAGATTCCAGGCAGCCGGTGCGACGCCGGAGGCGTTGAGCCCGTGGAGCGCGGCGCCGTCCCACACGAGCGCGAACGCATCACCGCCGAGGCCGCACGAAACGGGCTCGACGATCGTCAGCACCGCAGCGGCGGCGAGCGCAGCGTCGACGGCGTTGCCGCCCTGCCAGATCGCGCGCAGGCCGGCCTGTGCGGCAAGCGGGTGAGAGGTCGCGACGACGTTGCGTGCGAATACGGGCAGCCTCGGCGTGGGATAGGGGTTGTGCCAATCGAAGCGGGTCATGTCGCAATCTCGCGAAGTGTTGGTGACTTTCGCCAAAATCGGTCTTGCTCGGACGTCTTACAATACGCTCACTTCAACCGCAGCGTCCAACGCCACCTCCGCTTAGCCATGACACGAGACCCACGCCTGTCCCTGAATGCGCGCCAACAAGAATTGCTCGACTGGGTACAGCGGGACGGCTTCGTGACGGTCGATGACCTGGCCGCGCATTTCGCGGTGACGCCGCAGACGATCTGGCGCGATGTGAACTGGCTGGCCGACATGAACCTCCTGCGCCGCTATCACGGCGGCGCGAGCCTGCCCACGAGCTCGGAGAACGTCTCGTACACGGCGCGCCAGCGCATGTTCCACGACGAGAAACGGCGGATCGCCGCGCTGCTTGCCACGCATATTCCCGATCAGGCGTCGCTGTTCATCAACCTCGGTACGACGACCGAGGAGGTGGCCCGTGCGCTGAACCGCCATCGCGGGCTGCGCGTCATCACGAACAACCTGAACGTCGCGAACATGATGAGCGGCTACCCCGAGTGCGAAGTGCTCGTGACGGGCGGGATCGTGCGCCCCTGGGACAAGGGCATCGTCGGCGAGCTGGCCATCGATTTCATCCGGCAATTCAAGGTCGATTTCGCGGTCATCGGCACGTCTAGCATCGAAACGGACGGCACGCTGCGCGATTTCGACACGCGCGAGGTGCGCGTCGCGGAGGCCATCATGGAGCACGCGCGCACGGTCTTCCTTGCGGCCGATCATTCGAAGTTCGGCCGCCCCGCGCTCGTGCGCCAGGGCCATCTCGACCAGATCGACGCCCTGTTCACCGATGCACCGACGCCGCCCGAGATGGCCGACACGCTCGCCACGGCCGGCACGCAGGTCTATGTCGCGCCGGCCGAGGGTGTCAGCCGGTAGCCTGCCGCATCGTCACTCACCGCATGCGTTTGGCGATGGCCGCGCTCTGCTGCATTGCAAGCGAAAGCTCAAGTAGTTTCACGAAATTCGCGCGTGAGCCGAACCGCTTCGAAGTGTCCCCATTGTCAAAGGGAAAATTTTCGGGGGACGATTTGGATATGAACGCCCGCTTGACTACACTCCAGTTCCCCGAGGCGCGCGAGACGGACCGGACGTGCCCTCGACATACCGCTTCCTACCCCCGATAGGTTGAGCGCGAAGGCGGCGGGCTCCGAGCGAGCCGCCGTCGAGGCAATCCAATTGCCCCTGGAGAGAACAATGCTGAGTCCGCATGAATTCGCCACGTTGCTACTCGTAAAAGATGCCCCCAACCAAGTCGATATGGACCGTGAAGAACTCGATGCGTTGCTCGAACAGCAGTTGGTAAAACTCGAACAGCTCGCGTCAGGGCATCAGCAATGGCGCCTGACCGAGTCGGGTGACTCGGCGATTCGCGCCATCAAACGCTTCTCCTAGCTTTTGCGTCACGGTTGGGCGCTCACCCGCCGCGCAGCGACGGGTCGGCCGCGGCACGCCAATCGATCGCTTTCACGCGGGCCGCGTTGAAAAACGCGGTCCAGTCGGCCCGCGCCCCGGCGCCGCCCGCGACGAGCGCCCGATGGCGTTCGGCCACGCTCGCCTGGAATCCGCAGTAGTCGGCCTTCGAAAGCCGCCCGCGCCGGTAAGCGACATAGGCATCGTCGAAGGCCGAATAGACGGCCGGCGTATCGTCGCCGTAATCGGCGCCCGCCCCGCAGATCCGCTGTAACGCCTCGAACGAGGGCGGCCCGAACGCGCCCGACAGCGGCTCGCTCGCGCAGCCGCCCAGACCGAGCGCCAACAACGCCACAACCGCGCCTCCCCAAGCTTTCCTTCCTCGCATCGCATACCTCACTCGTCGTTTCCCGCGATGGTAGCGCGTTGCGCCCCCTGCCCGCCGCACCGTATTCCTCGTTCGAATCCGTACCCGAATTCGAACCTTGCCTTTTTCGAAAATGTTCGATAGATTTCGCAAACGAACACGATAGGTTCGTTTTATTTCGAAGCATCGAGCCGCGTCAGGGTCTTGGCGCGGCGGTAGCGGCGGTGCAGACCGCGGCCGAACGAAAAGGGGACGATTCAAGTGACGCAAGGCAGCCGATACGATCTGCTCGTCGTGGGCGGCGGGATCAACGGAGCAGGGATCGCACGCGACGCAGCGGGGCGCGGCCTGTCGGTGCTGCTCGTCGAGCAGGACGATCTCGCGTCGCATACGTCGAGTTCGAGCACGAAGCTCATCCACGGCGGTCTGCGCTACCTCGAATACAAGGAGTTCGGGCTCGTCCGGAAGGCGCTGCAGGAGCGCGAGACGCTGCTGCGCGCCGCGCCGCACATCATGTGGCCGCTGCGTTTCGTGATGCCCCACATGCCGAACCTGCGGCCGGCCTGGCTGATCCGCGCCGGCCTGTTCCTTTACGATCACCTCGCACGACGCGAACTGCTGCCCGGCTCGCGCGGGATCGTGATGAGCCGGCATCCGGCCGGCCGGCCGCTCGTCGATTCGATCGCCCGCGGGTTCGTCTATTCGGATGGCTGGGTCGACGACGCGCGTCTCGTCGTACTGAATGCACTCGATGCCGCGGAGCGCGGCGCAACGGTGCTCACGCGCACGAAGCTCGTCAGTGCGTCGCGCGCCGCCGGCGAATGGCAGGCACGGCTCCAACGGGCCGACGGCACGTATCAAGACGTGCGCGCACGGGCGATCGCCAATGCGGCGGGCCCGTGGGTCGGCCACCTGCTGCACGACGCGCTCGGACGCGGCGCCCAACACAGCGTCCGGCTCGTCAAAGGCAGCCACATCGTCACGCGCCGCCTGTTCGAGCACGATCACGCGTACATCTTCCAGAATCCCGACAAACGGATCATCTTCGCGATCCCCTACGAGCACGACTACACGCTGATCGGCACGACCGACATCGAGTACCACGGCGACCCGTCCGAGGTCGCGATCACCGACGACGAAACGCGTTATCTCTGCGAGTCGATCAACCGCTACTTCAAAGAGAAGATCACGCCGGCGGACGTGCGCTGGACCTATTCGGGCGTGCGTCCGCTGCTCGAAGAGGAAGGCGCGGACAATCCCTCGGCCGTCACGCGCGACTACAAGCTCGAACTCGATGGGCAGGATGGCGCGGCCCCGCTGCTGTCGGTCTTCGGCGGCAAGATCACGACGTTCCGCAAGCTCGCCGAGGAGGCCGTGGACCTGCTCGGCGCGACGCTCGGCGCCCCGGCGCGCGCATGGACGGCGCAGGCTGCGCTGCCCGGCGGCGACATCGCCAATGCTCAGTTCGAGCCGTTCGCCGCGCGCTTCGCCGCCGACCACGCCTGGCTACCCGCTGCCCTCGCCCGTCGCTATGCACGCGCTTATGGCACGCGCGCGTTGCGCGTCGTCGGCAGTGCGAACGGCATCGCCGATCTCGGCCGCGAGGTGGCGCCCGGCCTTTACGAAAGCGAGCTGCGCTACCTGCGTGACTACGAGTGGGCCCGTACGGCAGATGACGTGCTGTGGCGCCGTTCCAAGCTCGGCCTGCACATGCCGGCCGGCACATTGGATACCGCGCGCGCAGCGCTCGACGCATGGTTCGCAGATGTTGCGCAAACCGCGGCGCCAACGGCCCCGTCGGCGCTCGCGCGCTGACGCGGCGACGGGCCGCACGGTGGCCCGACGGCGCCCTGAAGTCGCGCGGCGCGCGAAACCGTGCAGTCGCCGTCCCGTCGGTCGGGCGGCGCGTGGGCGCAGCAGCGGGAACGACTGAACAAAGCAGCAGGCAAACGCAGTACCCGCACGGCAAGCAGTAACCCAAGGAGCGCCGCGCCTGTTCTCGCGCGGCGGATCGCTACAACAGACAATCAGACGGAGATGAGACAAATGCAGGATCAATACATCCTTGCGCTCGACCAGGGCACGACGAGCTCGCGTGCGATGCTGTTCGATCGGAAAGGCAACATCGTTTCGGTCGCGCAAAAAGAATTCCGCCAGATCTATCCGCAACCGGGCTGGGTCGAACACGACCCGCAGGAAATCTGGTCGACGCAGGCCGGCGTCGCCGCCGAAGCCGTGACGCGCGCGGGCGTGAACGGCACGTCGATCGCGGCGATCGGCATCACGAACCAGCGCGAGACCACGATCGTCTGGGACCGCGAAACCGGTCAACCGATCTACAACGCGATCGTCTGGCAGGACCGCCGCACGGCCGGACTCTGCGACGACCTCAAGGCGCAGGGACTCGAAGCGAAGGTGCGCGCGAAGACAGGGCTGCCGATCGACGCCTACTTCTCGGCCACGAAGATCCGCTGGATTCTCGACAACGTCGAAGGCGCGCGTGAAAAGGCGAGGCAAGGCAAGCTCGCGTTCGGTACCGTCGACAGCTGGCTCGTCTGGAACTTCACGAAGCACGCGCAGCACATCACCGACGTCACGAACGCATCGCGCACGATGCTGTTCAACATTCACACGATGCAGTGGGACAACGATCTGCTCGAAGCGCTCGACATTCCGCGCAGCATGTTGCCGGAAGTGCGCGCGTCGTCGGAAATCTACGGCAACACGGTGACGACCGTCTTCGCCTCGAAGATCCCGCTCGCCGGTATCGCCGGCGACCAGCAGGCCGCGCTGTTCGGGCAGATGTGCACGCAGTCGGGGATGGTGAAAAACACCTACGGCACCGGTTGCTTCCTGATGATGAACACCGGCGAAAAGCCGATCGAGTCGAAGAACAATCTCGTGACGACCCTCGCCTGGAAGATCGGCAACGAGGTCAACTACGCGCTGGAAGGCAGCATCTTCATCGCGGGGGCCGTGGTTCAGTGGCTGCGCGACGGTCTCGGCATCATCAAGAGCGCATCGGAAATCGAAGCGCTGGCTGCGAGCGTGCCGCACTGCGACGGCGTCTATCTCGTTCCGGCCTTCGCAGGACTCGGCGCGCCGCACTGGAACGCCCGTGCGCGCGGCACGCTGTTCGGGCTCACGCGCGGTACGACGAGCGCCCATATCGCCCGGGCCGCGCTCGACTCGATCGCCTACCAGTCGCTCGACGTGCTTCATGCGATGGAGGCCGATTCCGGCATCAGCATTGCCGAGCTGCGCGTCGACGGCGGTGCTTGCGCGAACAACCTGCTCATGCAGTTCCAGGCGGACATGCTCGGCGTCTCGGCCGTGCGGCCGCAGGTCGCCGAAACGACGGCGCTCGGCGCGGCCTACCTCGCCGGTCTCGCGGTCGGCTACTGGAAGGACGTGAGCGAGCTGCAAAGCCAATGGCAGCTCGACCGGCGCTTCACGCCGCAAATGGCACGCGGCGACGTGGACGCATGCGTCAAGGGTTGGCGCCGTGCCGTCAACGCCGCCATCGCCTGGGCCGACGCGAGCTGATCGCGCGGCCAGCCGCGCTCTACCTGAGATTCGAACGACACCCCGGGAGCGGCCCCACGCCGCTCCCGGCCCCGACTCGTCAAACAACAATTCAATGGACCTGGGAGACACCTCATGTCGCCATTAATCGCGGAATTCCTCGGCACGGCCCTGCTCGTGCTGCTCGGCAACGGCGCCGTCGCCAACGTGCTGCTCGCACGGACGAAGGGCAAGGGCGCCGACCTCATCGTCATCGTCTGGGGCTGGGCGATGGCCGTGTTCGTCGCCGTCTACGTGACCGCCTCGTTCAGCGGTGCGCACCTGAACCCCGTCGTCACGGTCAGCCTCGCCCTTGCCGGCAAATTCGCCTGGAGCAAGGTAGGCGGCTACGTCGCCGCGCAGATGCTGGGCGGCATGGCCGGCGCATTCATCGTCTGGCTCGCGTACCGCCAGCACTTCTCGACGACCGAGGACGCCGACATCAAGCTCGCCTGCTTCTGCACCGCGCCGGCCATCCGCAGCGTGCCGCACAACGTCCTCACCGAAATGATCTGCACGTTCGTGCTGATCCTCGGCGTGCTGTACCTCGCTTCGCCGCAAGTCGGGCTCGGCGCCCTCGACGCACTGCCCGTCGGCCTGCTCGTGCTCGGCATCGGCATCTCGCTCGGCGGCCCGACCGGCTATGCGATGAGCCCGGCCCGCGATCTCGCGCCGCGTCTCATGCACGCGCTGCTGCCGATCCCCGGCAAGCGCGGCAGCGACTGGGGCTATTCGTGGGTACCCGTCGTCGGCCCGTTCCTGGGCGGCGCGGCGGCATCATGGGTCTACCTGCAACTGCACTGAAGCCCCGCCGCAGCAAGTCAGCACGGCAATACCAGACATAAGCAGTCGGCCTCGAGCGCAATCAGCCGCCATTGTCCGTATCATTGGCGGCTTACAAACAAAAAAGCACGCCCCGGGGTTGGCCAGCCACCGGGCGTGCGCCCGCCCAAATGTTCGACCATCTGATTTGCGACTGCGACGGCGTGCTCGTCGACAGCGAAGTGATCGCCGATCGCGTCATCGTCGCCGCGCTCACGGCCAGGTTTCCGGGGATCGACTTCGAATCGGCAGCCCGTGCGGCCTACGGCCAGCGGACCTCGGTATTCCTTGCCGAGCTCGAACAACGTTTTTCCATCGTCATACCGCAAGGCTTCGCAGCGCAAATCGAGCGCGACATCGAAGCCGCCTTCGAGCGCGCACGCGCACCGATCGCCGGCGTTGCGCAAGCGCTGGCGAACACGCCGTTACCTGCGGCCGTCGTCTCGAACCAGGGCCCCACCCGAATCGCCGCCTCGCTCGCGCGCGCAGGGCTTGCAGAGCGCTTCGGCGCGCGCGTGTTCAGCGCCGAACACGTCGCACGGCCCAAGCCCCACCCCGATCTCTATCTGCATGCGGCGCGCGCGCTCGGCGTCGACCCGGCGCGCTGCCTCGTCGTAGAGGACAGCGTGGCCGGGCTCACCGCCGCCCGCGCGGCGGGGATGACGACGATCGCGTTCGTCGGTGCGAGCCGTTCGCCGGCGCACTTCG
>CBJMQH010000218.1:0-8446 GCA_966431825.1 uncultured Trinickia sp. | reverse complement strand
CTGCAAACGGAAGTCACGACGCGTCTGACGGAAATCAACCGCGTCGAATCGCAAACGACGTTCAACGGCGCCGCCGTGCTGAGCGGCCTTGGCAGCGTGAATTTCCAAATCGGTGCGGCCGCCAACCAAACGATCACGGCGAACTTCGGTACGACGTCGTGGACGACGACGGGCCTCGGCGTGAGCGGCGTGGACGTCTCGTCGACCTCGGGCGCGCAAAACGCGATCACCGCGATCGACGCAGCACTGTCGCAAGTCAACAACTTCCAAGCAACGCTCGGCGCAACGCAGAACACGTTCCAAGCTGCGATCACGAACACGCAAACGGAATCGACGAACCTGTCGGCTGCAAAGTCGCAGATCGAAGACGCGAACTTCGCGGAAGAAACGGCCAACCTGTCGAAGGCACAGGTGCTGCAACAAGCCGGTATCTCGGTGCTGGCTCAAGCGAACTCGCTGCCGCAGCAAGTTCTCAAGCTCCTGCAATAAGCTTGCATCTACACGGCGGGCCGCTTGTTCAAGGGTTCGCCGTGTTGCCCTGGCGGACTTGCCGTGTAGCAGGCGGCGCCGCCAAGGCAACAAGCAGTTCTGCGCGAGCGGGAGGCATGCCTCCCGCTACGCGTTGGTAAGCGATACTGACGGGTCACACGGTAAAGGCCGATACCGCCCACGACCGGCCAAGAATTGAATGCATTGACGCGATCGACGCGATCTACCGTCAAGCTCGGAGCCACGCATGAGCACGATTTCATCCAGCGCCGCGAGCGCGACCGCCAACGCGAATTCGCTGGTACAACAAGCAGCGCAATCCATTTTGAGCGGCGCGACGGGCTCGTCGATGGACGTCAACTCGCTCGTCTCGGCGCTCGTGACGGCGAAAACCGCCGGGCAGGCAGCCACGCTCGCCAATCAGCAGTCGAGCGACAACACGATGCTGTCGGCACTCGGCACGATCAAGTCCGCCCTGTCGGCGATGCAGACCGCGCTCGGGGGACTCTCCGACGGCACGATCTTCTCGCAGCTTTCCGCCACCGCCAGCGGCAGCGGTATCACCGCGACCACCACGACAGGCGCCGCAGCAGGCAGCTATTCGGTCAGCGTGCAACAGCTCGCGACCGCGAACCAGATTTCTTCAAAAGCGTACGCAGCGAATGCGACGCTCGGCACGGGCACGCTGACGCTCGGCGTCGGCTCGGGCTCGATGACGCTGAACCTCGACTCGACGAACAACACGCTCGCCGGCGTGGCCGCCGCGATCAATAGCTCGACGAGCAACCCGGGCCTGACGGCTGCTGTCGTCACGGCCAGCGACGGCCAGCACCTCGTGCTGACGTCGACGCAAACGGGTGCCGCGAACACGGTGTCGGTCTCGGCCGGCGCCGGTGTCGACGCAGGCATGGCCACGGCGAACTTCACGCAGGTGACGGCTGCGCAAGACGCGAAGCTGACGATCAGCGGCAGCGCCGTGACGAGCGCGAGCAACACCGTTTCGGGCGCGCTGACGGGCGTCACGCTGAGCTTGAGCTCGGCGTCGGTCGGCACGACGCAGACGGTCAGCGTCGCCGCGAACACGTCGGCAGTCGTCTCGGCGATGCAGGGCTTCACGACGGCCTACAACAACTGGATCAACGCAGAAAAAGCGTTGTCGTCGTGCGACCCGACGACTTCGACAGCCGGACCGTTGCTTGGAGATGCGATGCTCAATTCGGCCGTCAACGGCATCGCCTCGATCATGGCGAGCGGAGTGACGGTCGGCAGCACGACGTTCAGTCTGGCGCAGATCGGCCTGAACCTGAACAACGACGGTACGGTCACGTTGAACTCCTCGACGCTCCAATCGACGCTCGCGACGAACCCGACGATGGTGTCGTCGGTGTTCAACGGCACGAACGGCATCGGCGAACAGTTGAACGCGATGGCGAACTCGTACACGCAGTCGACGATCGGTCAGATCGACCAGCGCACGACCACGATCAACTCCGATCTGACGAGCCTCACGCAACAACAATCGTCGCTGTCCGCCTATCAGACCACGCTGACTTCGCAGTACAACGCTCAGTTCACGGCGCTCAATACGCTGATGACGACGATGCAGAACAACAAGACGTACCTGAACCAGCTGTTCGGCGGCGGCGGTGTAGCCGGCGCGCTGAACAGCAAGGGCTAAGCCACGCTCCACGCAACAGGTAGACAGTGATGCAAACCGATCCGCTCGCTCGTGCTTACGAGCTTACCCAGACGATGGCCGTCGCAATGGAAGCAGGCGACTGGCAGTTTGCTTCGAGTCTTGCAGAGGAACGCTCGCCGCTGTTGATGGCGCTCGCACCGACGCAGAGCGATGCGGCCCTCGCCACGATCCGCGCGATCCAGGCCATCGACGAGCGCATCATGGGCCAAGCGGCCCATGCGCGCGACGAGATGGACACCGCACACGTCGATGCGCAAAAGCGGATCGCGGCTGCGAGCTTCTATCAGTCGACCGGTCAGCTGCGCTAAGCGCCAAGCCCCAACCGAAGTTGCGTTTCGGATAACGAACAAGAACCGCAGGCAGTTTCGTGCGGACACGCAGTACCCTCGAGCCGCGGCAACGCGGCTCTTTGTTTTGGCGCCGCCGGTACGCGACGCGTGGCGCGAATAACACTGCTTTTGGTGCGCTGTTCACGGAATCGCCGGGCGCGCCGGCGCGGCACACTGTAGGTTCCCAAAACGGCGGCCAGAGCAAGGCGCGCGCGAAAAGCTCCGCCGCACCGCACACGCCGCAGCGAGACCATCATGATGCAATCCTCGACATCGGCGGCCGCCGGCCGGCCCGTCGAAATCCGCCAGATTTTCTACTCGAACGAAACGCGGCAGCAGCTCGATCCCGGCTTCATTGCGCTCGACAACACGGGCCAGCGGCCCGACTGGTACGAGTATTGGCCGATCCGCCAGTTCCTGCTCGCGCATGAGCGCACGCTCGACGAACAGACGCTCTACGGGTTCTTCTCGCCGAAGTTCGCGCGCAAGACGACACTCGATGCGGCAACTGTGAAGGGGTTCGCGGCGAGCGTGCCGGCCGGGGTCGATGTCGTCGCGTTCTCGCCGTTCTTCGACCAGGGTGCGATTCACCTGAATACGTTCGAGCAGGCGGCAACGAACCACCCGGGCATCTGGACCGTGTTCGAACAGGCCATGGCCGTACTCGCGCCGGGCTTCGATCCGCATGCGGTGCCGATGGACTCGCGCCGCACGATCTTCTGCAACTATTTCGCAGCGACACCGGCCTTCTGGCGCGCGTGGCTCGCTAAGTGCGAGGTCCTGTTCGCGATCGCCGAAAACGGCACGAGCGCGCTCGGCACGTTGCTCAACACCCCTGTCGCTTACGCACAGGGGGCGGTGCCGGCCAAGATCTTCGTCATCGAGCGGATGGTATCGATCGTCCTGGCGCTGGATCCGCGCTGGCGCGTCCAGCATTTCGATCCGCTGCGCCTGCCGATGTCGGGCTCGGTCGTGAGCCCCTACCCGGGCGAACTGCTCGTGCTCGACGCGCTGAAGACGGCGGCCATGGAGACGGGCCACCCCCACTACCTGCAGATGTTCACGCAGATCCGCGAGACGCTGCTCGCGAACGCGCTCAGCGCGGCCGCGCAAAAGCGCGCGTAAAGAGGCGTCAGGCGCGGCCGTGGGGCTTCGCGCCCGTATCGTTGAGCGCAGGGCGGCACTCGCCGCCCGCTGCGTTTAACGAACCGCGGGCACGAATGTAACGGCCTCGCCCTGCACCGGGCGACGCCATAACGACATAGGCGTGCCCTGAGACGCGGGCACCTCATTTGTGCGCCCGGTCGAATGCGCACGCCACATCGCGTCGAACTGCGCTTCCAGCGTGCGAGCGAATTGCTCGGGATTGCAAAGCGACGACGCCAACACCCGTGCACGCAACCCCTCCTGCTCGGTACGCAGTGCGGCACGATCGCGCGCGAACGCAACGGCCTTCGCCACGTAGTCGCCGTCGCCGTCGGCAATCCAGGCGCCCATCCCTACGCTGTGCAGCACGCTTTCGCACAGATGCCCGAGGAAACGCTCGCCACGACGACAGAGCACCGGCACGCCCATCCACAGGCTTTCCGCCGTCGTCGTCCCGCCCGGGTACGGAAACGGGCTCAGCGAGATATCGACGCGGTTGTAGGCAGCCAGATAGTCCGCGCGCGGCGACGGGCCTTCGAGAATCAGTCGATCCCCCGCGATGCCGTGCGCCGCAAAACGCCCGCGGATCGCCTCGCGATGACCCTCGTCGCTCAGCTGCTGCGCCTTCAGGAAGAGCCGCGCGTTGGGCACCGCGTGCAGTATGCGCGCCCAAACAGCGCACACCTGATCGTTGACCTTGGTGAGATCGCTGAAGCAACCGAAAGTCGGCGCATCTGCGTCGCGCTGCGTGGCATCGAGCGCGACCGCAGGCTCGGGCGGTGTGAAACAGAGATACCCGTGCGGCAGCCGCCACGGCGCTTCGACGAAATGCGTCTGCTCTTCGGGCGGCAGCACCCATTCGTCGCCGAGCACGTAGTCGATTTCAGGCAGCCCGGTCGATGCGAAGTAGCCGATCCAACTGACCTGCACAGGTGCCGGTTTCCAGGCGAAAACGGGCAGACGGTTGCCGTTCGTATGGCCGGCCACGTCGAACAGGATGTGAATTCCATCGTCGTGGATCGTGCGCGCCGCCGCAGCATCGCCGAGCCCGACGAGGCTGCGCCACTGTACGAAGTTCGGTTTCAGCCGCTCCGTCAGCGCATCCTCCAACTGCCCCGTGGTGTAGGCGTACAGCTGCACCTGCGCGCGGTCCAGGTGACGCACGACGCTTTCGAGGAAGAAGCCGACCGGGTGCGTGCGCAGGTCGCCGGAGACGAATCCGATACGCAACGGCGTACCCGGCGCACGCTCGGTATGCCAGGTCGAAAACGGCGTAGCCGCCCGGCGCATCGCATCGCCGAATGCGCGCGCAGCGCTCAAGTAGTCGGCGCTCGACACGTCATGGGCGTATGACAACGTGAAAAGCAAATTGCTCCATGCCTCGCCCCACATCGGCTGCAGCGCGACCGCCCGCCTGAACGCCGCAATGGCCTCGCCATGTCGTCCGAGTTCGCGCCGCACGATCCCGAGATTCAGCGTCACCTGCGGCTCCTCCGGCATCAGGCTGAGCGCGGTCTCGTAGCATCGTTCGGCTTCGGACAAGTTGCCTTTGAGCTTCAGCGCATTGCCGAGATTGTTGTGGGCCGCGCCGAACGTGGGACTGAGTGCGAGTGCGCGGCGGCAATGCGCCTGCGCGTCATCGAGCTGCCCCAGTTCGCGCAGCACGTTGCCGAGGTTGCTGTGGGCCTCCGCATAGGCGGGATTCAATTCGACGGCCGCCTTGAAATGCGCGGCGGCAGCCGCCGGCAAACGCATCTGGTGCAACGTATTGCCGAGGTTGTTGTGCGCGCGAAAGCTGCCCGGATTCAGTGCGATGGCCTGCCGATAGCTCTCGACCGCCGCTTCGAACTTGCCCCAGCCGCGCAACGTCGAGCCGAGATTGTCGAAATAGACGGCTTGCGGACTGATCTCGATCGCCCGGCCGATCAAATCCAGCGCCTGCGCGTAGCGCTTTTCCTGCATCTCGATCACGCCGAGCAAGTGCAGGGCATCGGCATGATTCGGCACAATCGCGAGCGCCTCTGTGTAGAGCACCCGGGCATCGTCGAAGCGGCCGGCCTGGTGGTGTACAAGTCCGGCCTCGACCGTGCGCGAAGCGCGCTGCATGAAGTCCGCGTGGTTCGCCGTCACTGTGCGGCCTCCGTCTTCGTATCGCATCGCGCCGCCCACATCCCCTCGAACGCATCGGCCAGATGCGACGCAAAACGCGGCGCATCGCCGAGCGGCGAGCGCACGACGCGTTCGCGCAGTTCGCTTCGCAGTGCCGAGAGCGCCGGCAGGTCCGTCGCATAGCGAATCGCCCGCGCAACGTAGTCTTCGTCGTCGCGCGCAATCCACTGCGGCAGGCCGATCGTCTGCAACACCATTTCACCGAGGTGTGCCAGGAACCGGTCGCCGTGGCGGCCCAGCACAGGCACGCCCATCCACAGTCCCTCGACGCTCGTCGTACCGCCCGGGTACGGGAACGGGTCGAGCGCGAGATCGACACGATGATAGGCGGCGAAGTATTGATCGCGCGGCGACGGGCCTTCGAGCAAAAGCCGATCCTGATCGATCCCATGCGCCGCGAACCGCGCGAGCGTGTCGCCCCGGATCAACGGTTCGTTCAGCTGATGGTTCTTGAGCAACAGCTTCGAAGCCGGCACCGCGTGAAGAATGCGCGACCAGGTCGCGACCACACCGTCGTTGAGCTTCTTGTGGTTGTTGAAACAGCCGAACGTCACATAGCCGTTCGAGAGCGCCGGCAAGGCGCTCGGCTCGATCGGGTCGCTCGGCAAAGTGAAGCAGAGGTAACAATCGGGTAGCCGCCATAACCGCTCGACATACTGGCTCTCCTCGCCGGGCGGCAACACATGCGGATCGCCGAGAATGTAGTCGATCTCGCGCATGCCCGTGGTCGCGAAATAGCCGAGCCAGCTGATCTGCACGGGCGCCGGCCGCCATGCAAACATCGGCAAGCGGTTACGGCCGGTGTGACCCGACAGGTCGACGAGCACGTCGATCCGATCGTCGTGAATACGCTGCGCGAGCGCAGCGTCGTCCATGTCGGCCACGTGCTGCCAATGTGCGAACAAGGGACGCAGGCGTGCGGTCACCTCGTCGCTTTGGAGTCCGTTCGAATAAGCGACCGGCTCGATGCGGGAACGGTCCAGCTGCGCGAGCGCGCATTCTAGAAAGATACCGACCGGATGCTTTCGCAGGTCGGCCGAGACGAAACCGACGCGCAGCGGTCGCTGCGGACGCGGACCGTCGGCAAGCGTCGGCCACTTCGCAAACGGTTGGGCACGCGCCGCCATCCGTTCGCCGAAAAAGCGTGCATCGGCCAGATGGGTCGCCTCCGACCAGTTCGATATGTACGACTGCCCGAACAGCACACAGGTATGCGACTCGCCGAAGTCCGGGTTCAGCGCCAGCGCGTTGCGGTAACACTCGAGCGCCGCGTCGAACTCGTTCAAGTCTGCGAGGATCGTGCCGAGATTGTTGTGGAACGAAGGTGTATCGTCGCGCAACGCGATCGCCTGACGCGCAAAGTCCAGCGCCCGCTGCGCAAAACCCATGCGGCGCAGCGCGTTCGCGAGGTTATGGTACGCATCGGCGAAATCGGGCTGTTGCGCGATCGCGCGTTCGTAGCAGGGCACCGCCTCGCCGACGCGGCCTGCCCCGTTGAGCACATTGCCGAGCGTGTTCCAGGCCTGTACCGAGTCGGGTTGAAGCGCCGTCACGCGACGGTAGCTGCCGAGCGCCGCATCCACGTCCCCGCGCGCGAGCAAGATGCCGGCCAGGCTGTCGTGTGCGGCGGCGAGCTGCGGCGCGGCCGCAATGCTCGCGCGATAGCACTCGATCGCCGCATCGCCGTGTCCCTGTGCCTTGCACACGTGGCCGAGATTCAGATGCGCCTCGGCAAATCCCGGCTTGGCCGCAATCGCCTTGCCGTAGCTGGCAGCCGCTGCGGCGAGCTCGCCGAGGTCCTTCAGTGCGTTGCCGAGGTTGTTGTAGGCCTCGGCATAGCCGGGCTTCAATTCGATGGCCCGCGCGCAGCTTCCGAGCGCCTGCGCCGCCTCGCCGGCTTCGCGCAGCGCATTGCCGAGGTTGTTGTGCGCCTCGGCATAGTCGGGCTTCGCCGCGATCGCGTGACGATAGGCGTCGATGGCTTCGTCGAGTTCGCCCGCATCGCGCAGCGCGTTGCCGAGGTTGTTGTGATAGATCGGGCTCGGATGCGCACCGATCGATTCGCGCATCAACGCGACGCCGGCTTGCGTCTGTCCGATCTGACAGGCGAGCAGCCCCATGAAATGCAGTGCGTCGGCGTGTTTCGGCTGCGCGGACAGAATCTTCGCGTAAAGCGCCTTCGCGTCGGCGAGCCGCCCTGCCTGATGATGGGCGAGGGCCGCGTTCAGCATGCGGGCGGTGTCTTGCATGGTCTTTCCGTTAAGAGTTCCGGCGCACGGGGCTTATGCGGCCGATGCGGCGAGCGCGCGTCGATGGGCGATACGCTCGGACCAGATCGACTCGAAAACCGCTTCGAGATTGCGCGCGAAACGCGCCGCATCGCAAAGCGGCGACGCGAGCAACGACGGGCGCAACGTCGCGCGCAGCGCTGCAAGCTGCGCCCCGTCTTGCGCAAACGCCACGGCCTTGGCGACGTAATCGTCGAGGTCGGCCGCAATCCAATGCGCAAGGCCCGCCGAATGCAGCATGCTCGTGCAGATGTTCGAGAGGAACCGGTCGCCTTGCAGACACAGCACCGGCACGCCCATCCAAAGCCCTTCGACGCTCGTCGTGC
>CBJMQH010000217.1:0-8524 GCA_966431825.1 uncultured Trinickia sp. | reverse complement strand
CTGAGCGCGGATCGTCACGTCGAGTGCCGTCGTCGGCTCGTCGGCGAGCAACAGCCGCGGGCGACACGCAAGCGCCATCGCAATCATGGCGCGCTGACGCTGCCCGCCCGAGAGTTGATGCGGGTAGCTCTGCACGCGCTTCTCCGGCTCGGCGATCCCCGTGCGCGCAAGCAATGCGACCGCACGCACGCGCGCGTCGGCGGCCGGCACGCCATCGTGCACGACGATCGTCTCGGCGATCTGCTCGCCGATCGTGAAGAGCGGATTGAGCGCCGTCATCGGCTCCTGGAAGATCATCGCGATCTGCGAGCCCCGCAGCGCCCGCATCTCGCGCTCGCTCTTCGCGAGCAACTCCTCGCCGTCAAAGCGCACCGAGCCCGTCACCTGCGCGTCGGCCACGAGCCGCAGGATCGACAACGCCGTCACAGTCTTGCCGGAGCCGGACTCGCCCACGAGCGCCACGCGCTCGCCGCGTGCGATCGACAGCGTGAGCGCCTTGACGGCAACCGTCTCGCCGAAGCTCACCTGCAGGTTCTCGACATCGAGCAACGGCGTATTGCCGGCTGGGCCTCGCGCGTTGTCTTGCATCGTCGCCGCGCTCATTGGTTGCCTCCGGCGCGCATTGCATCGGCAACGCGCGTATCGAGCGCGTTACGCAACGCGTCTCCCATGAACGTCAGCAACAGCAGCGTGGCGACGAGCACACCGAACGTCGAGAGCGAGATCCACCAGGCGTCGAGGTTGGCCTTGCCTTCGGCGAGCAGTTCGCCCAGGCTCGGCGTGGGCGGCGGCACCCCGAGCCCGAGAAAGTCGAGGCTCGTCAGCGCAAGGATGGAACCGCTCATCCGAAACGGCAGGAACGTGATGACCGGCGTGAGGCTGTTCGGCAACAGATGACGCCAGATGATCTGCCAGTTCGACAGACCCATGGCCCGCGCGGCGCGAACGTAGTCCTGGTTGCGGTTGCGCAGGAACTCGGCGCGTACGTAGTCGGACAGGCCGATCCAGCCGAACAGCGAGAGCAGGATGATGAGCAGTACGAAGCTCGGCTCGAAGACCGACGCGAAAATGATCAGCAGGTAGAGTTCGGGCAACGCGCTCCAGATTTCGATGAGCCGCTGCCCCACGATGTCGGTCCGCCCGCCGAAGTAGCCCTGCACGGCCCCGGCCAGGATGCCGAGCACCGATCCGATCAGTGTGAGCACGAGGCCGAATTCCACGGAGACGCGAAAGCCGTAGAGCAGCCGGGCGAACACGTCGCGGCCCTGCTGATCGGTCCCTAGCCAGTTTTCGCGCGACGGCGGCGCGGGATTCGGCGATTTCGAAAAGTAGTTCAGCGTGTCGTAATAGTAGTGATTGGGCGGATAGACAGCGAAATTGCCATGACCCGAGAAACGGCTGCGCACGTACGGGTCCAGGTAGTCGGCCGGCGTCGGAAAGTCGCCGCCGAAGGTCGTTTCGGCATAGGTCTTCACGAGCGGGAAGTAGAGTGTCCCGTTATAGCGGACAACGAGCGGCTTGTCGTTGCACCAGAGCGGGCCGGCAAGGCTCAGACCGAAGGCGAACACAAACAGCACGAGGCTCCAGAACCCGAGCTTGTTTGCCTTGAAGCGCCGCCAGACACGGCGCATCGGCGAAGGCGAGACGTGCGCATCGATCAACGCGCTGCGCGGCGTGGCGTCGGTCTCGACGCGGGGACGGGCTTGATTCAAGTCAGTCTCCCGGGAAGGAACGTTGGGATCATGTCGGTTTAACGGTCCAGCTGTTCGAATTGGATGCGCGGGTCGACCCAGACATAGCAGAGATCGGAAATCAGTTTCGTTGCCAACCCGATCAGCGTGAACAGATAGAGCGTACCGAGCACCACCGGGTAATCGCGGCGTACGACCGATTCATAGGAGAGCAGACCGAGGCCATCGAGCGAGAACAGCGTTTCGATGAGCAGACTGCCCGTAAAGAACGCGCCGATGAAGGCGGCGGGAAAGCCGACGACGAGCGGCAGCATGGCGTTGCGAAAGACGTGCTTCCAGAGCACACGGCGCTCGCTCAGCCCTTTCGCCCGGGCGGTCAGTACGTACTGCTTCTTGATCTCGTCGAGAAAGGCGTTCTTCGTCAGCATTGTCACGACGGCGAAGCTGCCGACCACCGACGCCGTGATCGGCAACGTGATGTGCCAAAGGTAGTCCGTGATCTTCCCGCCGAGCGAGAGCTGCGCATAGTTATCGGAATGCAGGCCGCGCAACGGGAAGATCTGCATGAACGAGCCGCCGCCGAACAGGACGAGCAGCAGCACGCCCAGCACGAAACCGGGAATCGCGTAGCCCACGAGCACGACGAGACTGGACGCCACATCGAACGGCGAGCCGTTGCGGATCGCCTTTGCGATACCGAGCGGCACCGATATCAGATAGGTAAGGAAGAACGTCCATAAGCCGATGCTGATCGAGACGGGCAGCTTCGAGACCACGAGCGACCAGACGCTCTGATGATGGAAGTAGCTTTGCCCGAGATCGAAGCGCGCGAAGCGCGACAACATGAGCCAATAGCGCGCGAGCGGTGGCTTGTCGAAGCCGTAGAGCGCCTTCAACTGGGCGATCTGCTGCGCATCGACGCCCGTGTGCGAGCGCAGTCCGAACGGCGCCTGGCCCTCCTGCACCGCGCTCTTGCGCAATTCGTACGCTGCCTGTTCGACCGGCCCACCCGGCACGAATTGAATCACGGCGAACGTGAGCGTCAACACGCCGATCAGCGTCGGCACCATCAGCAAGATTCGCTTGAGGATATAGCTCCACATATCGGCAACCGGTTGGTAATCGGGAAAAAAGCGGGAGGCGGAAACAACAGGCACAAGGCACGAACCGCCGCGCGATGCTATCGCTGCGCCGCCGTGCCCTGCCCGCCGGGTGCGAACCACCAGGTCGAGAGAATCCAGTCCTCGGCCGAATAGTACAGTGGGAGTTGCGCCGGATAACGGAGTTCACGCTTGTAGGCGATGCGGTGCGTGGCGCTGAACCAGTGCGGCACGACGTAATAGCCGTGCATCAGCACCCGGTCGAGCGCGCGCGATGCATCGACAAGCGCCGTTTTCGTCTGTGCACCGACGATGTCGCTGAGCAGCGCGTCGACGGCCGCCGACCGGACGCCTGACATGTTGTCGGAGCCTTCCTCGCCCGCGAACCGGCTGCCGAAACGCGAGAGCAACTCCGAGCCCGGCACCTGCGTCGCCCCATAGCGCACGCTCGTCATATCGAATTCGAACGCATCGTAGCGCTTCTGGATCAACGCGTAATCGACGGTCCGGTAATTGACGCGTATGCCAAGCTTCGTCAGATTGCGGACGTACGCGGCGATCACGGGCTCCATCCCTTGCGCCTCTCCCGAATCCTCGAGGATTTCGAACTCGAACGGCTGTCCGTCGGCGTTGCGCAATGCACCGTCGCGGTAGGTCCATCCCGCTTGCGCGAGCAGCGCGCGCGCAGCAAGCAGGTTGGCTCGCAACGAGCCGGGCGGGTCCGTGACCGGCTGCACCGTCATCGGCCCGAATACCGCCGGATCGAGCTCTGCGCGCAACGGTTCGAGCAGCGCCAGCTCACCGGCACTCGGCATGCCGGTGGCCTGCAGTTCGCTGTCTGCGAAATAGCTGTTCAAGCGCGTATAGCCGCCGAAGAACAGCCGCTGGTTCAGCCACTCGAAATCGAACGCCAGATCGAGCGCACGGCGTACGCGCACGTCCTTGAACTGCGGCCGGCGCACATTCATGACGAACCCCTGCATGCCGGCGCCGTTGTGATGGCGGAACTCGCGCTTCACGAGCTCGCCCTCGTCGAACTTCTTGCCGACGTCGCGGCGCACCCAGTTGCGGGCAATGTACTCGACGAGCGCATCGTATTCCCCGGCCTTGAATGCCTCGAGCCGCGCGATGCTGTCGGCGTACAACTTGTACGTGATCCGATCGAAGTTGTTCATCCCGACGCGCACCGGCAACGCAGCGCCCCAGTACGACGGATTGCGCCGATAGGTGATCGTATGGCCGCCGTCGTAGCTTTCGATCACATAGGGGCCGCTGCCGATCGGCTGCTGGAACGCGAGTTGATCGAAGGGCACGTGCTTGCCGTCGGCATCGAGCCCCCACTTGTGCGAGAACACGGGCATTCCGCCCGCCGTCAGCGGCAGTTCGCGATTCGGTCGGCGAAACTCGAAGCGGATCGTGGCGGTGTCGACAACGACCGCCCGCGTAATATCGGCGAAGTACGCGGCGAACTGCGGCGCGGCCTGCCGGCTTTTGAGCGTATCGAACGAATATTTCACGTCCTCGGCCGTCACGGCGTCGCCATTCGAGAAACGCGCGCGCGGATTCAGATGAAACGTGGCCGAACGCCGGTCCGGCGCGATCGCGATATCGTCGGCGAGCAGGCCGTAAGCCGAAGCGACCTCGTCGCCGCTGCCCGTGGTAAGGCTCTCGAACAGCATGCCGATGCCGGGCGCCGGGTTGCCGCGCATCGTGAACGGATTGAACTTGTCGAAGCTCGTCAGGCGGTTCGGATTCGCGAGCACGAGCGTCCCGCCTTTGGGCGCATCGGGATTGACGTAGTCGAAGTGCTTGAAGCCGGGCGGGTATTTCGGTTCGCCGAACTGGGCGATCGCATAGACGGCGTGGGCAGGCGAAGCCGCACCGAACGCGAGAAGCCCGCAAAAGGCAAGCGCTGCGCGCAGCGCAAAGTTCCGGCACAAGCATGACGTCATAGGCACCTGTCGGTCGAGCAAGGAAAGCGATGTGAGAGAATTCTACTCAAACCGAGCGCCGCCAGGCCGCCCATGTCAGTTGCAGGGGCGTCGGGGCGCGGATCACTGAGGAGAATTCATGGGCTTTCTCGCTGGAAAACGCATTTTGCTGACCGGTCTGCTGTCGAACCGCTCGATCGCCTACGGCATCGCGCAAGCCTGCAAGCGCGAAGGCGCCGAGCTTGCGTTCACTTATGTCGGCGATCGCTTCAAGGACCGCATCACCGAATTCGCCGCTGAATTCGGCAGCGATCTCGTCTTTCCTTGCGACGTGGCCGACGATGCACAGATCGACGCCCTGTTCACCTCGCTCAAGACACGCTGGGACACGCTCGACGGCCTCGTGCATTCGATCGGCTTCGCCCCGCGCGAGGCCATCGCAGGCGACTTTCTCGACGGCATGACGCGCGAAAACTTCCGCATCGCCCACGACATTTCCGCCTACAGCTTCCCCGCACTCGCGAAAGCCGCACTGCCGATGTTCTCGGCCGACGCTTCCCTGCTCACGCTCTCGTATCTCGGCGCCGAGAAGGCCATCCCGAACTACAACACGATGGGCCTCGCCAAGGCATCGCTCGAGGCAAGCGTGCGTTACCTGGCCGCGTCGCTCGGGGCGAAGGGTATCCGCGTAAACGGGATTTCGGCTGGGCCGATCAAGACGCTCGCGGCGAGCGGCATCAAGGGCTTCGGCAAGATTCTCGACTTCGTCGAAGAGAATGCGCCGCTCAGGCGTAACGTCACGGTCGAACAGGTCGGCAACGCAGCTGCGTTCCTGCTCTCCGATCTCGCGAGCGGCGTGACCGCCGAGATCATGCACGTCGACAGCGGTTTCAGCGCCGTCGTGGGCGGCATGGCCGGCGCCACCGAATAAGCCCGGCGCATCAGGCGCAACATGCACGAAGGCCACCCGACGGTGGCCTTTTCATTTTGAGACACGGCGTGCCGGTGCGGTTCGGCACGCAACAAGGCACGGTCAGCGGCGCCAGCCGCGATGCTCGCCCCTGTCGTGGTCACGCCCCCAGTCGCCATGGTGGTGATGCCACTCGTCGCGGCCCCACCAGCGGCGGCCGTCCCAATACCGGTCGTTGTGCCATCCGATGACGACACCGGGGCCGCCGTAGTAGACGGGGGCAGGCGCGTAGATGGGCGGTGGCGGCGCGTAGACGGGCGGCGGCGGTGCATAAACGGGGGCCGGCGCGACATAGACCGGGGCCGGCGCTACATACACCGGCGCGGGCACGCCGATGTTCACACCGACACTCACGCCGGCCATGGCGGCACCCGACAAGCTGACGCCAAGCAGCCCGAGAACCAGCGGAATAATGCGTGCGCGTTTCATCACTTCACCTTCTTTCGACTGTTGCTTCATGAAACGACTATAGCCCAGCGTCCGATGCAGGCATATTTCAGACTTGTAACGGATGCTGCGGGAGATGGCAGGCGCGCGCGTAGTGGGCTTGGACCTTTGTTCCACTGCACAGCAATCTGCGGCGGTGCACGCAAATAGAGGCCCCGGCTTGCCCGCGCGGTTGCAACGGTGCGGCGGCTCTGGCATGCTGCGTCGCACTTTCATAATGAAAGGTGGGGAGTATCCGCGCTGGCTACCGGCACACCCGGCCCACGCGGCGGGCACGCCCGCCAGGATCGACCAGGATATCAGCAGGAGCCGCTTCATGCGAACCCGAAAGAAGATCGAAACAACGCTTGAATTCGTACTATTCAACTCGCGCTGGCTGCTCGCGCCGTTCTATGCGGGCCTCGTCGTCTCGCTCGTGATGTTGCTCGTCGCCTTTATCGGCGAACTCGTCCACGTGATCCCCGGGCTGCTTCAAGCCTCGCCCGAAGAAATCATTCTCGCCGTCCTCGCGCTGATCGACTTGTCGCTGGCAGGCAACCTCGTCGTGATCGTCATGTTCTCGGGATACGAGAATTTCGTCTCGCGCATCGATACGAGCGAGCACGAGTACCGCCCGAACTGGATGGGAACGCTCGACTTTTCGGGCTTGAAAATGAAGCTGATCGGCTCGATCGTCGCGATCTCGGCCATCTCGCTGCTGCGCGCGTTCATGAGCCTCACCGAGAAAGGCGTCCCGCTCGACGAGCCGCGCATCCGCTGGCTCGTCATCCTTCATCTCACGTTCATCGTCTCGGGCGTGCTGTTCGCAGCGATGGACTGGATCGCCGACCGCGCCTCGCACCATTGAGGCGCCACGCCGGCGGCGACGTCGGCCTGAACGTTATTTGGCGTTGATATAGAGAAACGTGTCGGTCGCGCTCGTGGTCCTGGGGCTGCGCGGCGCGGCGGTCTGTGCCGTTTGTGCGGTCTGTGCCGGCTGGGCTGCGGGGGCGGCCGTCTGCTGCGACGCAGGGGGCGGCGGCGGGCTCGGCAGCGCCGCGGTGCCGGCCCCTGCGGCCGGCCGAAGTGCGTACCAGAGTGCATCCGTCGCGCCCGTGCGCGTAGCGGGCTCGGCCCGCACCTTCTGCACGGCGGCGGCCGCAGCCGCCGCGGCACTCGCCCCGCCGTCGCGTGTCGTCGCCACCGCAGCCGCCGGCGCCGCACCTGCAGCGCCCGCCGCACGCGTCGCACGCGCCTCGAACGGCCCCATCTGGAAGATCAACGTGCGCTCGGCACGCGCGATGACCGCATAGGGAAACTGCAACTCCCAGCGCAGCAGCACGCGCCCGCTCGGCGATTCCGCAAAAATGGCGGGCACCTGCTTCATATCGCTGAACTGCACGAACACCTTGGCGCCGTCGTCGAACACCTGGATCGGCTTCGCCTGGTCGGCGCCGGTGATCGTCCAACCGAAGGTGTAGGCACCCGAGGCCGCCACGGCCGCCCCGGAATTCCCGACCGGCGCCGGCGCACCGGCCCCGCCGGCGGGCATCCCACCCAGGTTACCGGTGCGAGGCCGGCCCGCCGGTGCAGGCGCTACAGCCAGGCTCGCAAATGGGTTGTACGCCTGCGTCTGCGTCTGGGGCGGCGTAAAGGACGGGGGCAGAATGGGCATGGCTGAATCCGGCGTAGCGGAGATGGATTGGACAGCATCGTAGACTTTGCGCGCGTACGCGAGCCGCTTGTCGGGCGAGGCTGCGTTATAGGCGCCGACGGCGGTCCAGTTCGGTCCGAATTGGCGAATGTTCGCAGCCAGAATCCACGCGCCGACATACGCGTTCGTGCACGGATCGAACAAGCTCTGCTCGGTGATGCCTTCCTTGGCGAGCACGGGCAGCCACGAGCTGTTGATCTGCATGAGCCCGATATCGGTCGTGCCGTTGCTGTTCACGTTGATGCGATCGGGGCGCATACCCGATTCGACCTGCGCAATTCCGCGCATCAGGCTGACGTTCACGTGCTGGAACGCGGCCGCGTCGTCGATACAGTCGGCACGCACGACGCCCGACAAGCCGAGGCCGAGTGCGGCGAATAACATTGTCCGGCACGACATACCGCCGGTAGAGCTGGATTCCCGGAGCTGCATGGTGTTTTCTGGTTGCTTTTTGCAGCGGGTATTCGAGCGAAGATACCCACTGTTGCAGGCCATCTAATTGTTTTCACAACGAGCGCGGCGACCCTGCCGCAAAGCCGCTCGCCAGTATATGGATTTTCGGCCGGCAATCAATGGAAAATGCAACGAAGAATGCCGGATTGAATCCGGCACCATGGAAGACGAGGGGAAAATAGTCCCCCGAGGGGTGCGGGGGGCAAAATAGCCGCCCGATCGGAGGAGGCAGAATAGCC
>CBJMQH010000216.1:0-8586 GCA_966431825.1 uncultured Trinickia sp. | reverse complement strand
GTCTCCGGAGGCAGGCCCTGTTCCGGCCGGCTATTGAGCCGACGACGCGGGCATCGGCGCCGGCGCGCTCGCCTGTTCGGGTTCCGGGGCAACAGCGGGAGCAGGTGCCGGAGCGGGTGCCGGAGCTGGCACCTCCGTGGTCGCGGGCGGCGCCGGGCTGACGGGGGCGGACCCGCTGACCGCCGCTTCGTCGCCGAGGCGAGCCTTCACACGCTGGCCGAGTTCGTGAACGGCGAGCGCATAGAAGAAGCTGCGGTTGTACCGCGTCAGCACGTAGACATTCTTCAGGCCGAGCATGTATTCGGTCGGGCGGCCCGGCGTAGGCAGATCGATGACGGTGACGTTGGTGCCGCCTTCGGCCGCCATGTCCAGATTGGGCTCGTCGAGCAGCAGGCCTGCGCGCAGCAACTTCACGAGCGGCCAACGCGGTTCGGGCTTGCCGTCGGCCGCGGCCTGTGCGATGCCGATACTGCCCGGGTCGGCGGCAATGTGCCATACGACTGGGCGGCCCGTTTCCCAACCGTTTTCCTTCAAATAATGCGCGACGCTGCCGATCGCGTCGGCCGTGCTCGCGCGCAGGTCGATCCGGTTGTTACCTTCGTAGTCGACGGCATACTTGACGATGCTGCTCGGCAGAAACTGAGGAATGCCGATTGCCCCCGTATAGGAGCCGAGTACGGTGCCCGGATCGAGCGCGGCATCGCGCGTCCAGACGAGGTAGTCCTCGAGGTTCTGGCGGAACGTGGCCTCGCGATCGGCGCGGTTGGGCGTGTCGGGATAATCGAAGGCGAGCGTGGTGAGTGCGTCGATGACACGGAAATTGCCCATGTACCGGCCGTAGATCGTCTCGACGCCGATGATGCCGACGATCGTTTCGGGCGGCACGCCGTACTGCTGATAGGCGCGCTCGAGCGTGGCGCGGTTCTCGCGCCAGAATTTCGCGCCTGCTTCGATGCGGACGGGGTCGAGGAAGCGCGCCTCGTAGACGCGCCAGTTCTTGATGGACGGCGTCGGCGCGGGCCGCAAGAGTTGCACGACCGTAGCGGAGTAGGTGACGGTCGAAAAGAGAGCGTGCAGGGCGACGGGGTCGAAGCCGTGCCGCGTCGCCATTTCGTCGACGAACGTATCGACGGCCGGATTGTTCGCGTAGCGTTGCGGGACGACTTCTTCCTCGAAGGTCTGCGTATTCTGTGCGACGCGCCGCAGTTTTGCGCGCGGCGTACCCGCGTGCGCCTTGTTCGCGTGTTCGGCATGCGGCGCATGCTTCGTGCCGTCGGTCTGCGCTTGCGCGGCATTCGACCATCCGGCCACTGCGACAGCGGTGCAAAGGGCGGCGGCGAGGGCGGAGAGGGTGGGCAGAGTGTGCCGTTTTGCTGCGGGCGGGACGTGCTTGACGGTCATGACGGGCGAAAAGGGTGACGGGGCAATGACGGCGGCGGGAAGCGCGCGATTCGGTTCGGCGCAGTATAACGAAGGGGCGCGGCGCGCGAAACGGCATAGCGGCGGGTGGCCTCAGAAAGACGTGCAGACACAACAGCCGCGCGCGCGTGCCTTGCGCTCGTTGGCCCGTGGGGCCGACCGGGCTCGGACGGGCGTGATGTGGTAACGTAATTCGGTGCCGACCGACAAAGCAAGGAGACGCGCCGCTCGCGGCGGTGAACGATCATGGCAACCGCTTTTTATTCTCATCCGGATTGCCTGCTGCACGAAATGGGCCGGGGCCACCCGGAGTGCCCTGAGCGTCTGCAGGCCATCGAGGACCAGCTGATCGCCGGCCGCATCGAAGCGTTGATCGCGCGCGAAAGCGCGCCGTTAGCCGAGCTCGCGGACTTGGCGCGCGTGCACACGCAGGCGCACATCGCCTACATCCAGGAGCGTGCGCCGAGCGAGGGCTATGCGTGGATCGATCCCGATACCGTCATGAACCCGCACACGTGGCAGGCGGCGTTGCGCGCGGCCGGTGCCGCGGTGGCCGCGACCGACGCCGTGCTCGCGGGGCAGTACGACAAGGCATTTTGCAGCATCCGCCCGCCGGGCCATCACGCTGAGCCCGCGCGTGCGATGGGCTTTTGCTTCTTCAACAATGTAGCGATTGCTGCGCGTCGCGCACTCGATGTTCATGGGCTCGAGCGTGTGGCGATCATCGATTTCGACGTTCACCACGGCAACGGTACAGAGGCAGCCTTCGCCGGGGATGAGCGCATCTTGATGTGCAGCTTTTTCCAGCACCCGTTTTATCCGTTTTCCGGCGCGGAGAATCAGGCCGCGAACATGGTCAATCTGCCGATGCCCGCACGTACGAAGGGCGATGCCGTCAGGGAGGCGATCGATCTTGTCTGGCTGCCGCGGCTCGAAGCGTTCAAACCCGAGATGGTCTTCATTTCGGCCGGCTTCGACGCCCATCGCGAAGACGACCTCGGCAACATGGGGCTTGTCGAGAACGACTATGCGTGGATCACGACGCAGATTCGCGGTGTTGCCGCGCGCCATGCGCGCGGCCGTATCGTGAGCTGTCTCGAGGGCGGTTATAACCTGTCGGCGCTCGGGCGCAGCGCAGTCGCGCATATTCGCGCGCTCGCGGATATCTGAGCCGCGCGGCTTGTTCTCTCGTTCAATACGTCATCCAGGAGTGTTATGAATTCCACCGATTCTTCCGCAGGCGGCGCATCGACGGCGGACCCGGGCGTGCTGCTGATCGAGCATGGGGCGTATGGGCTCGCCGGTGTCGTGAGGGTCACGATGAACCGGCCGCATGCGTATAACGCGCTGTCCGAACAGTTGATGGCCGAATTGCAGGCGGCGCTGACGACGATCGCCCGGTCGGATGCCCGCGTTGTCGTGATTGCCGCGGCCGGCCGTGCGTTTTGCGCGGGCCACGATCTCAAGGAAATGCGCGCCGAGCCGTCGCTCGACTACTACAAGACGCTGTTCGCGCAGTGTTCAGCCCTGATGATGACGATTCAGCGGATGCCGCAGCCGGTCATCGCGCGCGTGCAGGGCACCGCCACCGCCGCGGGTTGTCAGCTCGTGGCGATGTGCGATCTGGCGGTGGCGGCCGATACGGCGCGCTTCGCCGTTTCGGGCATCAACGTCGGCCTTTTTTGTGCGACGCCTTCCGTGCCGCTGTCGCGCAACGTCTCGCGCAAGGCTGCGTTCGAGATGCTGATGACGGGCGATTTCATCGATGCGGCACAGGCGCGGGAGCAGGGGCTCATCAATCGGATGGTGCCGCTCGATGCGCTCGACGCTGAAATCGGCGCACTCGCGAAAAGCATCTGCGCGAAGCCGGTGACGGCGGTCCGCGCCGGCAAGTCGCTGTTCTATCGCCAGCTCGAAATGGGCATCGAGGCCGCTTATCAGCTTGCAGGGCAGACGATGGCTTGCAATGCGATGGACGACGCGACGCTCGAAGGTGTTCAGGCGTTTATCGACAAGCGTCCGCCGAATTGGGCGTAACGGCGGCGGAGCGCCAGGGCCAGCTCAATGCTCAATCGGGCGAAACGGCCCGACGGTGTGCCGGAAAATATCGCGCAGGTGCGCAGGAATGGGGCAGGTGCGCGTGAGCTTGGCCATCGTCTCGCGTTTGTAGTGCGGCGCCGACTTGTTCAAAAACGCGATGACCCGCGTCCATGCCGCCTTCTGCGGCCCGGACGGCAGGCGCGATATGACATTCGCCACGAAGTCCACGACGAGGTTCGGGTGCGCGGGCTGCAAGGCGCGGACGAGTTCGAAAATTTGCGATGCAATCGCGGCACGGTGCTTATGCTCAACCCGCAGCAACGCGCCAGGTGCAACGAGGTCCGCGACCCACGCCGCCTGTCGTGCGGGCTCCGCGTGCGCACTCAGATCGAGACACGCTTGCGCGATCGGCAACGTTTGAGGCGTCGAATAGCGGCGCAGGCTTGCCGGGGCCAATGCGTACCAGACCTCATGCTGTACATCGTCGGGCAAATCCGCAATCGCCGGGATGATGCGCTCGACCCAGCTCACGCGTAGCGCTTCTTCCCCTGTCGATTCGTCTGTCAGCGGCCAAGGCGCAGCGAGCAGGACAGGGGCCATCGCGACAAACGTTTCGGCACGCGCTGCCGCCGGTCCAGCCATGGCCTCGCGCAGACGGAGGTCGCATTCGGCCAATGTGACTTGCTCGGGACGCTCGTGCTGCGCGGCTTCACTGGCCGCTTCGGGTGCTCGACGGTCATCGATCCTCGACGTGTCCGGTTGTTGATCAGGCTTGGCGAGCGCTGGCATCTCGCGAGGTGCGGCGGTCTCGGCACCTTCGGATGTGGCGCGCTCCCGGATCGAAGCGATCAGCGGCAACCGGTATTCGTCATCGAGTTCCGCTATAACTTCCATCAGGTCGCTGAGCAGTGCGCCGGTTGTCACGTTCGGGATGGCTTGCATCAAGGCAAGCGCACGTTGCCCGGGGGCAAGTGCACGGACACGTGCCAGCAAGGCTTTGCGGACTCTGACCTTTTCGGCGAGTTGCAGTTTTGCCCCGCCGTGCGGTGGCACGACGAGCGTATCGAAAGCGATCAACGCGCGGGCCAGATCATCCGCAGAATCAACCTCACCACGATTCGCACCGCTGGGCGCTTCGATACCGGCGAACAGCGCGGCAACCAGTTGGCGTATCCCGTTTTCCTGCTGTCGGCGTGTGGTGGTCGACGTCGACGGGCTCGCCGCAGGCAGCGCCTCGATCGCGGCGCGAATGTCGCTTTGAAGCTTGCGAGCCTCGGCCGATCTGAGCTCGTGTCCCCGATGCGGTCCCAACTCGCTCAGCAACGCGAGCAACTCGCGACGGTCGGTCGGTCCAAGATGGGCGTTTGCCTTGATGGCTTTGAACAGACGCTTGGCGAGCCGCGTCTCGCTCCCTTTCGCCACAAGCGGGCGTTCGACGATCAGCGTCCTGACGAGGGCCCGCCAATCGCGGTCGTTTTGCCTCGGCAGGCTTTCGATGACGGCATCGGTAATCGCGCTCGGCGCTTCGAGCAATCCGCCTTCGACGAGCGCACGCATGGGTATGCCCTCGTGGCCAGGCGCGAGCGCCGTCGTGTCGCGTGCGAGGCGCGAGGCGACGCGTGGTCGCATGCCAGGCGGCAACGCTGGAAGCGCAGCACCCAGTGCGGCCAGCCGCTCAGCTTCACGTGCGGGGCTGGCCGCGCCCGCGGCGCGCGTTTCGCCCGACGGATCGGAATGCGAAAAGATCGCACTGAGCGCAGTCCGCATTGCTTCGCACTGCGCCAGATCGCTCAGCGGGCCTTGCGCGACGGCTGCGGGTGACGTGCTTTGGGGCGGCGATGTAGAAGCAAAATCGGCGACCGGATTCGAAGCAAACGCGGCGGGGCGGGCGGCATCGTCGCCGCCAGTAGGAGTGATTCGTGATCGGGACATCGCTGGACGGTTCCGGGCGGGTTGGCTGGAGGCCGTATCTTTCCCGTTCGCGCGGGACCGTGCGGTGCAACGCGCGAAGCGTCGCAGCGCAATGCGCATTCGGCAGTGCCCGCTCGCTGTTTCTACCTGCTAAAGGGCCGTGGCCCTATGCGTGACGCGTAATCCAGCCGATCAAAGCATCGATCACGCGGTCGCGGTCCAGATCGTTCATCGTCTCGTGATAGCTGTCCTCGTAGAGCGTGAGCGTGACGTCCTGCGAACCGACGTGGGACGCGAATGCGCGGCTGCCTTCCGGCTCGGTCAGCTTGTCGCGGGTCCCGTGATAGACGAGCACCGGCAACGTCAATGTCTCGCGTCCTCGCTCGATGCGCGCCATCGCAGCCAGCAGCTCGGCACCCGTGCGCGCCGGTATGTTGCCGTGATGCACGAGCGGATCGGCCCGGTTCGCGGCAACGACGGCCGCGTCGCGCGAAAGCAGCGCCGGGTCGATGCGCATCGCCGGGTAACGCGGCCAGATGCGGCTCATCAGGCGGCTGGCTGCGATCATCCAGCCCGGTACGTCCCTCCCCGGCGCGAGCGCCGGGCTCGACAGCACAAGGCCCGCCAAGCGGGGCACGCCGGGTTGGGGCGTGCGCCCGCCCTCGAGCGCATAGAGCGTCGCAATCGCGCCTCCCATGCTGTGCCCCATCAGGATCACCCGTGCATCGCCATGCGCAGCCTCGCCGAGCAGCGCTTCGGCGTCGTACAAGTAGTCGTCGAATCGCTGAACCCAGGTCCGCTCGCCCGGGGAGCGCCCGTGACCGCGCAAGTCCACTGCGACGAGTTCGATGTCCGCGGCATTGAGCCGCGCCGCGAGCGCGCTGTATCGCTGGGCGTGTTCGGCAAGACCGTGAACGAGCGCCACGACGGCACGTGGCGGCGCCAGGGGGCGCCAGCGGTAGAGCGCGAGCGCCACTCCGTCGGCCGTGTGGACCGTGCCGCACTCAGGCATCGGCACGACGGGAGCGGCGCATGCCGTCGAATCAAGACTCGCCATTGATACTCCTCTCCTCGTCGGAGGCTCGTTATTTCAAACGGTTATTTGGAGTGCAGAAGTAATTATTAAAGCCTATAAGCCGCTTGCAGTAAAATTGCGCCACTTTACGAACCGATAAGGACGGCGGCCGGCTGTCGAAGCGCCTAACGCGCACGCGACAGCGCCCGCCGTTTGCTTTTTACATGATCGAACTTAGAAACGTCACTCAACGTTATAGCGGGCAACGGGGTCCGGTCGACGCACTGGCAGACGTGAATCTTGCAATTCGCGCCGGCGAGGTGTTCGGCATCATCGGGCGCAGCGGGGCGGGTAAGAGCACGCTTGTCCGTACCATCAATCTGCTCGCTCGACCGACGTCGGGCGAAGTCGTCGTCGACGGCCGCACGCTCACCACGCTGAGCCAGGCGCAGTTGCGCGAGGCGCGTCGCGACATCGGCATGATCTTCCAGCACTTCAACCTGCTGAGCTCGCGCACCGTCTTCGAAAACGTGGCGCTGCCGCTCGAACTCGCAGGTGCGAAGCGCGCCGAGATCGAAGCGGCGGTGTTGCCGCTGCTCGAACTGGTCGGCCTGACCGCGCAAAAGGACCGCTACCCGTCCCAGATCAGCGGCGGGCAAAAGCAGCGCGTCGGTATCGCGCGTGCGCTCGCGAGCAAGCCGAAGGTGCTGCTGTCGGACGAAGCCACCTCGGCACTCGATCCCGAAACGACGCGCTCGATCCTCGCGCTGCTCAAGCGAATCAACCGTGAGCTCGGACTTACCGTCGTGCTCATCACGCACCAGATGGAGGTGATCAAGGAAGTCTGCGACCGCGTCGCGGTGCTCGATGCAGGTCGCGTCGTCGAGATGGGCAATGTCGTCGACGTGTTTCTGCAACCGCACCATGAGGTGACGCGTGCGCTGCTCGGCGACGTCATCGCCCATGAGTTGCCGGCCGCGCTGAAAGCGCGTGTTGCCGAGCGCATCGAAGCGGGGGCCGGCCATCTGCTGCGCCTCGCGTTCACGGGCTCAGGCGTCGATCGCCCGATTCTCTCGGAGACGATCCGGCGTTTTGCGCTCGACTTCAACATCCTGCACGGGCAGGTCGACGAAATTCAAGGGCGCGCGTTCGGGTCGCTCGCCGTGCTCGCGGGCGGCGAGCCGGGGCAGGTTGCAGCAGCGCTCGCGTTCTTGCGCGAGCAGGGTGTGGTCGTAGAGGAGTTGTCGCATGTTTGACGAAATGGGTTCGATGTTCATCCAGTCGTTCTGGGAGACGCTGGTGATGGTCGGCATCTCGGGCGTGCTCGGTGCGCTCGCCGGTTTGCCGCTCGGTGTCGTGCTGTTCTTGACCGAGCGCGGCAATGTGCTCGAGAACGTCGGCTTGAATCGCATTCTGGGTGTCGCGGTCAACGCAGTCCGCTCGACGCCGTTCATCATCCTGCTCGTGGCCGTGATTCCGCTCACGCGCGTGCTCGTGGGCACGTCGATCGGCACGGCCGCGGCGATCGTTCCGCTGACGATCGCGTCGGCGCCGTTCATCGCGCGGCTCGTCGAGACGGCGCTGCGCGAGGTCGATCGCGGTCTCATCGAAACGGCCGAAGCGCTCGGCGCCACGACGCGCCAGATCGTGTTCAAGGTGCTGCTGCCCGAAGCGCTGCCCGGCATCGTGGCCGGCTTGACGATCACCTTCGTGTCGCTCGTCGGCTATTCGGCCATGGCCGGTGCGATCGGCGGCGGCGGGCTGGGCGACCTCGGCATCCGCTACGGCTATCAGCGGTTTTTGCCCGAAGTGATGATCGCCGTCGTCGCGATCCTGATCGTCTTCGTGCAGCTCGTGCAGTCGCTCGGCGACTGGGTCGTGCGCCGGCTCAGTCACCGTTGAACCCCCGGCCAAGCGCAGGCAGCCATGCTGCCGCGCCCGTGCCGGCCGTACTAGAGGCGATGATCGACAGCCGGGACTTGGCGCCGGCGTGCGTTGCTGATTAAAATAAAACGATCGTTCGTTATTTCGGGGCGCGGTCGGCGCCCGGGCCCGCGACATTCGCATGTCAGAGCGGCGCGGCTGCGGGTTCGCTGTCGCTATAATGGCGCTGGGTTGACGTATTCGTAACTTTGGAGCGTGTGGATGAAAATTCTGGTGCCGGTCAAGCGCGTGGTCGACTACAACGTGAAGGTTCGAGT
>CBJMQH010000215.1:0-8640 GCA_966431825.1 uncultured Trinickia sp. | reverse complement strand
CTGCAACCGGCAACGCGTCGGTTCGTCGCCGGCGGCAGCCAGCTCGTCGCGCAAATGGCGCAGGGCGCGCAGCTGCTCCACGGCGGGCGGCACGAAGCCCGCGTTCTTGAGAATGCGGTTTGCCACGCGCACCTCTTCGGGCACGAGCAGGTCGTCGTCGAGCGTTTGAGGCGCGCCGGCGCCGGGCAAATCGTCGAACTCCCCGCGGGCGGCGGCTGCGGCAATACGCTGTTCGACCAAGGCATCAAGCAATTTCATCTGCAATCCACAACATGGCGGCGCCGGCATTTTAGCAGGCCGCGCGGCCATCGTTCCCCGTTACGTGCAATTAGGGAACGCCCTGCCTCCAACACGCCTCGGTTCAAGGCGTGCCGCCGGCGCGCCCAAGCTTCGCACGCAGCTCGCGCGCAGCCTCGAGAAGCTCCGCATAGCCTTCGCGCGAGTGCTCGGGCAGATTCGGGTCGCCCACGAGCGCTCCGATCGTTTCAATGAGGCTGTAGAGGATGCCCTTCGCGGCACCAGCCGCGATGCCGCCTGACGAAAGCTGCGTATCGATGTGCGACAGCGCATCGCCGAGTTCGCCGAGCTGGCGCTCGTTTTCGGAGGAGGTCACGGGCTTCGTTTCGTCTTCGCGGCGTTGTTCCGACGGATCGGGCGTCATGGTGTCCTTCCTTGTCTGATTGAGGGGGCGTCGATACCCTGCGCTCGGCCGCCCCTTCGGTTTTTATATACCTGCCGCGTGCGCACGTCCACCGGGCACCCGCATTCAGTCGCCGGTCTGAAAGACCGCGATTGCCGATTGCAAGATCGATGCCTCGCCCTCGAGCAGGCGTACCGAAGCCGCCGCACGCTCCACGAGCACCGCGTTCTGGCGCGTTGCGCCGTCCATTCGCGCAACCGATGCATTGACCGCTTCGATGCCGGCGCTTTGTTCGGCGGCACCGGTCGCGATGTCGTCGACGATCCGCATGACCTCGGCAATCGCGCGCCGCGCCTCGTCGATGTTGACGCCCGTCTGCTCGACGAGCCCGACGCCGGCACCGACGCGTTCGACGGCATGCTGGATCAGTTCGCGGATCTCCTTGGCGGCTGCGGCGCTGCGTTGTGCGAGCGCTCTGACCTCGCCTGCCACGACGGCGAACCCGCGCCCTTGCGTTCCCGCGCGCGCCGCCTCGACGGCTGCGTTCAAGGCGAGAATATTGGTTTGAAATGCGATGCCTTCGATCACGGCGATGATATCGACCATCTTGCGCGACTCGCTCGAGATGTCGTGCATCGTCGAAACAGCCTGCCCTGCGGCCACCCCGCCGCGGTCCGTGATCGTCACGGCGCGCTTGGCGAGATCGCTCGCAGCACGTGCATGATCGGACGATTCGCGCACGCGCGCCGTGATCTGCGTCATGCTCGCGACGGTTTGATCGAGCGAGGTGGCTTGATCGATCGTGCGCGTCGAGAGGTCGGCGTTGCCGCCCGCGATGTCGAGCGAAGCCGCACTCACGTTGTCCGCGGCCGTCTTGATTCGGCCGATCATCGTAACGAGCGCCGAGCGCATACGGCCGACGGCCTGCATGAGACTCTGAGCGTTGGCCTCGTGTGCGTCGATCGGCACGGTCAGGTCGCCGCGGGCGATATCGTCGGCGATGGCGGCAGCCCGGTTCGGATCGCCGCCGATCGCGCGGTCGATGCTGCGGTTGACGAGCCCGACGAGTACCGCCAGCGCCGCCGCGAGCGCGACGAACAACGCGCAGGCGATATAGATCGAATGCATGAAGGCAGCGTCGATGTCGTCGACATAGGCACCGGTCGAGATGATCCAGTCCCAGGGGGCGAAGCGCACGACATAGCCGAGCTTGGCCACGGCTTCTTTCGTCGCGGCATGGGGCCGCGGAAACACGTAATCGACGAATCCGCCGTCGGCAGCCTGTGCCGCAGCCGCAAAGGCGACGTAGTGGTGGCGGCCGTCGGCGTCGGCCGGCTCCCGCAGATCATGACCGACGGCTGCCGGCTTCATCGGGTGCATGACCATGCGCGGCGTCGAATCGATGACGATGAAGTAACCATCTTCGCCATAACGGACTTCGCGCAGTCTCGCCAGCGCCTCCTTGCGGGCGTCCGCTTCGCTGAGCGCCCCGCTGCTCGCGAGCGCTGCGTATTCCTGAACAATCGACAGCCCGACGTGTGCGACGTTCACGAGATCGCGCTTGCGCTCGTCGATGCGCGTCGAGCGCAGCAAGGCCGCAGCGCAAACAGAAACGGCGAGCAGCACGACGAGACTGACGACGAGCGGCAGCCACAGTTTCTGCCTGAAGCTGAGTCGCGGCATAGGGTCTCCTGTCACGGCGGAGTCAACTGACGATAGGACACCGACCACCGTTTCGGTTGCCATCAGTCCCCTTATCGGCAGAATCGCGCCCGCGGTTGATACCACAAAACCCGAAGTTAGCGTGGGCGGCAGCGGGTATCCGAATGGGCAGAAAGCAGTCCTATTTTTTCCGCTCGTGCGAAAAAAGCGGCGCGATGCGTTCAGCATGCGCCGCTTCTGTCTTCGCCCGATATCGAACCTTCATGACAAAAATCAAGAAGAAATGGCTCAAGTTGCGCCGCCATCCCTTTGCTTTCGTCAACGACTTCGTTGCCAACCGCGCGCGGTCGCTGACGCAGTACCGGCAGCGCCTGCGGCCGCGCCGCGAACCGCAACTGCGGCCCGGCACACTACAGGCTGCCCGGCGATACAGCGTGGTGAGCGCGGTGTACAACGTCGCCCCGTACCTGGACGCCTTCTTTGAAAGCCTCACGCGGCAAACGCTCGACTTTAAGACGGGCGTGGAGTTGATCGTCGTCGATGACGGGTCGACCGACCGATCGTCGGAGATCATTGCCAAGTGGCGCCGCCGCTACCCCGAGAACATCGTGCAGTTGCGCAAGGAGAACGGGGGGCAGGCATCCGCGCGCAACCTGGGGCTGCGCTATGCAACCGGCCGATGGGTCACGTTCCTCGACCCGGACGACTTCGTGGCGCCCGACTATTTTGCCGAGGTCGAGCGCGTGCTCGCAGCGGCCTGCACGCCGCCCGCCTTTGTCTCGTGCAATTTCGTTTTCTACGACGAATCGACGAAAGCGCCGTCCGACACGCATCCGCTGCGGTATCGCTTCGCGCGGGGCCCGCAGCGCGTCGATTTTGCGAAGCCGACCCGCCACATCCAGCTATCGGCACCGACGGCCTTCTTCGACGCGCAAGTCATTGCCCGCCATTCGCTTGCGTTCGGCGAGACGATCCGACCGAGCTTCGAAGATGCTCACTTCGTCAACACATACCTGCTGCACGTGCACGGCCGCGCTGCCGAGTTCGTACCGTCGGCCCGCTATTTCTATCGCAAGCGCCGCAATGGCACGTCGACGCTCGATACGGCATGGGATCACCCAGGCCTATTCGGTATCGTCCTCGAAGACGGCGTGCTTGCACTCATGCGCAGCTGGCGCGCGCAGACGGGCAGCGTGCCGGTGTTCGTTCAGCGCACCGTGCTCTATCACCTGCTGTGGTACTTCAAGCGTCTGATCAATGCCGAGCAGCGCATTGCGTTTCTGAGCCCTGCTCAAAAGACGCGCTTCATCGCCCTCCTGCACGAATGCTTCGCCCAGATCGATGCGGCAACGATCAACGACTTCGAGCTCGCAGGCATCTGGTTCTTTCATCGCGTCGGCCTACTTGCGACGTTCAAAGCGCAAGAGCCGCCGCATCAGATCGTCTATGTCGACGCGATCGATTTTGGGCGCCGCCTCTTCAAACTACGCTATTTTTGCGGGGCGCCCGACAAAGAATCGTTTCGCCTCGATGATCACGATTTGCGCCCGGTATTCGAAACCGTCCGCACGCACACGTTCGTCGGCGCACCGTTCGTACGCGAACGCATCGTCTGGCTGCCCCTGCGCCCGCATAGCACGCTCACGGTGGTGCTCGGCGGCAAGGAGGCTCGATTGTCGCTGAACAGCAAGCAACATCCGGCGTTGCCGATGACCGATGTCCTTGCCCATTTCGCGGCAGCACGGCGTGCACCGAAGGCGGCACCGAGGAGCCGTTCCGAGCACCTCGCACGTGCCGTAGCGTGGCTTGCCAGCCGTCCGGCTGTCCAGCGACGATATGGCGACGCATGGGCATTGATGGACCGCGACGTCCAGGCCGACGACAATGCGGAGCATCTGTACCGCCATCTGCGTGCGGCGCACCCCGAAGTCAACGCGCGCTTTGTGCTTGCGCGCGGCTCGCACGATTGGAAGCGACTCAAACGCGAAGGCTTTCGCCTCGTTCCGTTCGGTAGTCTCCGCCACACACTGTTGATGCTGAACGCATCGCACCTGATCGCCTCGCACATCGACCGCTATGTGCTCGACGCTGTACCGGCCTCGCGATTTCCTGGCCGGTTGCGCTACCGGCTCACATTCCTGCAGCACGGCATCACGAAAGACGACTTGTCCGACTGGTTCAATACCAAGGAAATCGATTGCCTGGTAACGGCCTCGCCGCAAGAGTATGCGTCGATTGCGGGAAGCGGCACGCGCTACAAGTTTTCGGCGCGCGAAACGGCGCTGACGGGGTTCCCTCGACATGACGCGCTGGTGGCCCATGCCGGCGAAAGCGCCGAGCGGGTAATCCTGATCATGCCGACCTGGCGCGCCGGTCTTGCGGGTACCCCGCGGCGCGGAACGTTCAAAAGGCGCCTGAATGCATCGTTCACTGAAAGCGCGTATTTCCGCGAGTGGAATGCGCTGATCGCAAGCCCGGTGCTCGCAGCGATGGTGGCTCAATTCGGCTATCGCGTGCAGTTTTACCCGCACGCGAACGTCGCAGCCTATGCGTCGTGCTTCGACCTGCCGCCGCATTGCGAACTCGTGACGCATCCGGCCGGCAGTATTCAGGACGTATTTCGCCGTGCGGCGGTGATGATCACCGATTACTCGTCGGTTGCGTTCGAGTTTGCGCTGCTCCGGCGCCCCGTCGTCTACTTCCAATTCGATCGCGAAGCCGTTTTCAACGGCGCGCATATCTATCGGCAAGGATATTTCGACTATGAACGTGACGGCTTCGGGCCGGTCTGCGCGACACGGGAGGAAGCGCTGAGCGCGCTACAGAGCTTGCTTGCGCGTGGGGCGCGGCCTGCGCAAATCTATGCTGCGCGCGCAGCCTCGTTCCTGCCGCTGCGTGATGGCGGCTGCTGCGAACGAACCTATCGTGCGATCGCGGCCCTCGACATACCGGCTCGCGACGCCACGTTTGCCGTCGAAGAAGTGCACCCTGCGGGTGCGCCTTTGAAAGCGCGCGAACACGCCGAAGCGATCCTCGTTGCGGCGGTCGAACCGGCGTTGGCAGAACAGAACAACAGCATTCGAGGCACCGCGACAGGCAGGAGAAAGCGGCGCTCGGGGGCAGCGCGCAGATCGAACGGCATGCCGGGCCCAACGAGCCCGGCCGGCGCGGCGAGCTAGAGGTCCTGCGACAGGAAGTTTTGTGCGTACTCGAGACGCTGCCCCATCTCGGGGACGCCTGCCTGTTCGAAATCTTTTTCCCAGACCGCCGTCGCGCCTTCGACCGTATTGGTATTTTTGAGGTCGGTGATGGTCTGGCTGTAGTCGCCGTCGAGTTCCTGGTTCATGTAGCCGATGTTGGCGTCAAGGCTGCCGGGATCGAGGCCGTGCTTGCGCGCGTAGTCGATCTCGGCCTGCTTGCGCGAGCCATCCCACTGCGCAAGGCCATATGCCTGACCGCCGCCGAAGCCGCCCTCAGGCGCGCCTTGCTGGCCGCCTTGATTGACGTTCGGCAGCAAGCCGCTTTCCTGCTGCATGTTGCCGAGCACGCCTGCGATCTGCGTCGCGTTCAGGCCGTAACGGTCTTTCAAGTCTTTTGCCACCGCCTGGGCGACGTTGCCGTTCGACACGTCCTTGGGCAACGTATTCGTGTCTGACGTGCTGCTGCCGCTGCTGGAATGCGTCGTGTACGAGGCCGGGCTGACTGAGAACGACGGGCTGGAATACGACGTCGACGGGACCGATGGCCAGTTCGAGTCGTCTGCGCCGTCGGTCATGGACGCACTCGCCTGCATCAGCAGTTCGATCAGGAACCGAAGCAGATTCGGATCGATGTTATCGAGCGAGAGACCGCGGCCGGTGTTGAGCTGCGATTTGTCGCCGACGGGCCACAGGTCCGTGTTCAGGTCTGCCGGGCTCGTCAACTGCAGCGTTGAGGTCATGGTGGGCTCTATCAACGGGGGCTCCCATTGAGCATACGGCAGCCCGATGCGGCCCTGAGTCGACGTGCGAAGCGATGTGCGCAAATGCGAAGTGCTTCGCATTCGGGTAGTGCGATGTCAGCCCGGCAAGGCGTCTGACGGTTCGAAACCGGCTCGCTCCAAGCGCCGTCCCTCTTTAGCCACGTTGACCTGCAGCGCGGCGCAGGCAATCGCGAGGATGTCGGGGGCGACTTCGTAGCCGCCCTTGGACTGCAGCCAAGTGAGTACGTCTGCCAGATGCCAGATCGACGCGCTTCCTTCATGCACCGGAGCCGGGAAGCTATCAGGGTGTCCGAGCATCAGCTTGCGCATGTTCTGCCGCGACACGCCGACGATCTCTGCCACATCGGTCAAGCCGACGAGATCGGGCGAAACTTCGATCAGTTTTGCCGTTGGCACCGCACGGCGGACATCGGCCAGCGCGCTTTGCAGGGCCTCTTTTGCATTGGCTGCCTCGCGGGTGAATTCGAGCGCCAAGCGCCCCGGAACGCCGATGCCGACCAACGCATCGTCACAACCGGCTCCGCCCAGGCGTTCAACAAGCGCGATCGGATCGCAGTCTCGTTTCGAGAGTTGGTATTTCAGCGTGAAGGTATAGTCCATAATCGTTACTCCTCGGAACACGTGCCCGGCACCGCAAGATTGCTACGCGCCGTGCAGTTATCGATCACGCGTCGCAACGCGCGGGCATGGTTGCCCGGGTTCTTCGGTGTGCTCCATATGCTCGTAATGCAGAACTCGCCACATCGGCAGTCCTGGTCGTTGTATGGGCAATACATGCGTCCCCAGGCATGGCTGCCGCCCCGCTCGATGCGCCATCCTTGCGCTTGCGCATATTCAAGGACTTCCCGCACTTCTTTCCTTTGGTGGTAACACTCGGCCATGGGTACCCATCCATGATGGCGGCAGCCATGTCAGTTGTCAAGTGACAACCCCTCTTGGGACCCGCGCGATCCAAATCCCACGCCGGCCGCCAATTCGCGGGAATGGCCTATCGTGAAGGCGCCAACAGACGCGCCGCGAGGCAATTGGTCATTTTCGGACGAAGCGTAGTGCGCGAGGCTGGAGTGGCCTGCAATGACGAGGCGTATCGGGGTTCGTCCGGCTATGGGACGACCGTCACAACGATCTCATGCTTTTATGTGGCGGCTACCGAAAGCGCTTGCAGCGGAGCAACAGGCGCTTGCGCGTCGGCATCGCCAGACTGCCCGAGTTGGACAATTCCTTGGCGAACACCGGCGAACTAGGCGCGCATCGTAGATCGATGAAGCCCCGGCAGCATCGGAATACGTTCAGCCATGAACTGAAGGAAAACGCGGGCTCTCAGCGGCTGGTATCTGCGCGACGGCGAAATCAGGTGGACCGAATGCCCCGGCAGCTGCCATTTGACCAATAGCCGGACGAGCTTTCCTTCATCGACGAGATCCTGAACAAGCCATGCCGGCGCGCTGCCTACGCCAATGCCCTTCAAAAAACATTCGCGAAGTGCAAGAGAACTGTTCACGCGATAGCGCCCCTGAGTCGCAATGGCGACTGTCTCTTTGCGATTCGAGAACTCGAGCCGCGAGCCGATCGCGGCGCGCGCATAGCCGATGTACTGATGATCAAGCAGATCCTCCGGCCTGCGGATGCGAGGCACTCGCTTGACGTATTCCGGCGTGGCAACCAGCAATCGTGGGGACCACGCCACTTGCCGTGCGATGGCGTCGGGCGGAAGATCGTCGCCGATACGAACTGCGACGTCGATCCCATCGTCCACCAGATCGATGATGCGATCGGTCAGATTCAGTTCGACCTCAATCTCGGGATACGCTTCCAGAAACTCGAGAACCAGAGCATTGAGGCAAAGTTCGCCCAGCCCCATCGGCGCGCTGACCGTCAGCTTGCCAACCGGTCGTTGCGTCTGCCCCCGCACGTCCGCCACCGCGTCGGCATACTCCTCGAGTATCTGCTTGCACCGCTCGTAGTACCGCCGGCCTTCCTCTGTCGGCGTCAGACTCGTCGTCGTCCTTTGAAGCAGCCGGACAACGAGGTCCTGCTCGATCGCGGAGATCGTCTTGCTCATCGTCGGCTGGCCGATCTCTTCCTCTCTCGCCACCGCCGAAAAACTGCCGAGTTCAACGGCACGCACGAATAGGCGCATCGATACGAGTGAATCCAAGCGATTCCCCTATGGAATGGGTGATATGCAATTTTCGCGCATTCCACACCATCATGGAATGACTTAACGTTCGCCTACCTTCACTTTGGTTCGCGAGAAGAAAATGAAACCTACGATGCAACAATCCCTTTGGGGCGCCCATGTCGTCGTGTTTGGCGGCAGTTCCGGGATCGGCCTGGCTGCCGCCGCGGCGGCCAA
>CBJMQH010000214.1:0-8644 GCA_966431825.1 uncultured Trinickia sp. | reverse complement strand
ATCCGCCCTACAGCATGTGCGTCGGCGAGAGCTGGACTGTGCGCCAGATCAACGCCATCATGCAGAGCAAGTACTGGAAGTCCACCCTGATCGTCTTGACCTGGGATGACTTCGGCGGCTTTTACGATCACGTTGCGCCGCCCCAGACGGCGACGGCTCCCGATAACGCGGTGGGCGAATTCGACGGCTTCGATTTTCAGCGCTTCGGCGTACGGATTCCGGCCGTACTCGTTTCGCCGCGTATCGCTGCCGGCACCGTCTTTCGGCCCGCGAGCGGTACGCTCGACCACACGAGCGTGTTGAAGACCGTCGAGACGCGTTGGAATTTGCCGCCGCTCACGCGGCGCGATGCCGCGGCGCCGAGCCTCGGGGATGCCTTGACGCTCGCCACTGCGCGCGATGACGACCCGCTGCGTGACGTCCGCCCCCCGCAATCGGCGACGAATCCGACTAACCGGGCGGCCCCGAGCACGCTCGAGAAGCTGCATGCATGGCGGGTATCGAAGCTCCCCATTCCCGACGAGCACGGGCGCGTCGACCACGTACAGCCGCCGCTTGCTTCGAGTGCGGAAATCGGTGATTACATCCGCGATCGCATGGCCGCTTGGGACAGCCACCTGCGCAAGCTCGCCGACACTCGACCGAAGGCGTAACGCACGGTCCCGGTAGGGACTGCGATTTACTCGCCGCCCTCGTTATTGCCGGATCCGGTGCCGGGCAGCGTACTGAACGCACGGCGCCGGCGTGTCACGACGACGGGGCCGTCGCTTGTACGCTCACCCGGTTGCGACGGCGCGTACTCGCGCGGTTCCCGAGGCTCGCGGGGTTCGCGCGGGCCTGCACCTTCGCGGTGCTCGCGTCCCTCGCGCGGGCCGGAACTGCGCTCGCCACGGTCGCCGTGCCGCTCGCCGTAGCCGCCGGTACGCGGACCGCGCGGCCCCGGGCGCATGCCCGTATCGAGCTGAATCGTCGAAATGGCGCGCTTGTAGATGCCCTGCAGGCCGACGGGCGTGCGCAGCATGACGAGGTACTGGTCGAACGACTCGATGCAGCCGGTCAGGCGAATACCGTTGACGAGATAGATCTCGACACGCTTGCGCTCTTTGCGCGCGGCATTCATGAAATCGTTTTGCGGATGCGATTCTGCGGGATTAGGCATTGCACGGACAGCAGCGCAAGCTGCTCCAGGTTGGTTAGCGGTGCGCGCGCACTCGCGCGCGATTGGCGGGGATTTTACCCCGTGCGCGATCGATGCGCGTTCCTTTGGCCGACTTTGACTGTATCGCGCGTCGCAATCGCTGCGTCGGTTCGTTGTAGCGCCTTGGTTCGGCAGGGCTCACGCGCACGCAATATTCGCGCCACGAAGGACGCGGGCGGGTCGGCAGGCAAGCGCGAGGCGCCGCCCCGGAGCGCCTTGGGCACGCATCGGTGCAAGCCAGGCGCGTACTTGGACGTGGCTCCGGGGCGGGGTGTTCAATGCGCGGGGCGTGGCCCGTCGTGATGGGAGACGGGTTGCGTCGGCAGCGTCTGTGCCGGGAGCGGAAAGCGTAGGTCGGGGCGTGCGCCGGTCGCCGTCGCCGCGTCTGCCGCCGCGGCGCGATCGAGTGAGCCGCATGCCGTGATGCCGGCGGCGGCGTCATCGTGGCCGTTCGCGGCGTCGCCGAGCACCGCCGCGAACGCAGCGAGCTGGGTGGCGTCAGTCAGCGGGGCTTTGAGCGCCGCGACCATCAGTGACGCGAGCCGTGCGATCAGCTGCAAATCGCTCATCGTCTGGCCTTGCGAGAATTCCGCGATCAGATTATCGGTGTCGGCGCCGGCGAGGACTCCGGACAATGCGCCGATCGCAAAGTGCAGCCGCCAACCCAGTTCTTCTCGCGGCAGGTGCGGCAGCGCACGCTGGAACGCCTCGAAAAATCGCTCCGCGACATCGGCGTAGTGGCCCTTCAAGAAGTCATGGATGAAGGCCGACGGATCGGTATAGGCACGGCCCAGCAGGCGCAGGAACGCACGGCCGCCTACGCGCGGATCGCGCGACAGGCGCAACGCGGGGATGAACATTGCGCCGAGCACGTGTTCGCAGGTGAGGCCGTCGCGCAGCTGTGCGTCGAAGTGATCGAGCAGTTTCAACCGCTCGAGGTTGAGCTTGTCGAGCCGGCGGGACAGCATTGCGTGGATCAACGCCTCTTTGCTGCCGAAGTGGTAGTTGACGGCAGCAAGGTTGACGTCGGCTCGTGAAGTGATTTGCCGCAGCGACATCGCCTCGTAACCGCATTCGACGAAGATGTCCTCGGCGGCATCGAGGATGCGAACTTTCGTATCGCCTGCTCCTCGACCCGATATGCGAACTGCCATGTGCGCCTCCCAGGCCGGCTATGCGGCCGCGAACAAGCGATTCAACCCGATGCTTCAAACTTTTTTGAGAACGATAAGAAACCCGGCGGTCGGGCAGCAAGCGTTGTTTGTGGTTGGACTCCTCTAGCGCCGCCGCTTCCCGTCTTGCCACCGGCTTCTTTCGCTGCAGTGCAAACAAGACCGGCCATAGCGATGGGCCGGGTATTGGCCGTCCATGTCGCAGTGCAAGATCGACGTCGGCCTCTTCTGCGGGCTGCAAACGATCCATGACCGGGCCGTCGTTACAGCGGCGTCGCGACCTGTGCAGCCGAGCGAGTCATATCGATCCCGCGGCGCTCGCGGCTGAACAGGATAAAAGTCGAAATCACGATCGAGGCGATGCCGGCCACGACAGCGAGCGCCAGCCCGTAGTTGTTCCCGTGAGCGACGGCGAACTCGGCCTGCATCGTTGCGTTGACCGATGCGATGAGGTTGCCGAGCTGGTAGACGAGGCCAGGGAACGTGGCGCGAATCTCGTCGGGTGAGATCTCGTTCAGATGAACCGGTATGACGCCCCACGCCCCTTGTACCGAGATCTGCATGAGGAATGCGCCGGCGGCAAGCGCGACGGCACCGCTCGAAAACGCCCACAACGGCAGCACGGGCAGCGCGATCAGCGCCGCAATGCAGATGGCGCGGCGGCGGCCGATCCGCTCGGACAACGTGCCGAAGAACAAGCCGCCGACGATGGCGCCAATGTTCAACGTGATGGTGATCGCGGTCACGGTCCCGGGCGCGAAGTGATGCTGCTCGCGCAGGAATGTCGGATAGAGATCTTGCGTGCCGTGCGAAAAAAAGTTGAAGGCCGTCATCAGGACGATCGCGTAGAGCGACAAGCCGATATTCTGCTTGAGCGTGGCGATGAGACCCGGTCGCGCGCGCTGCTCCATGGCTTTCCACGCCGGCGATTCGGGCACGCTTGCGCGCACGTAGAGCACGAGCAGTGCGGGCGCTACGCCGACAAAGAACATCCCGCGCCAGCCGAGCCAGGGATAGGCGAGAAACACGAGCGACGCGAGCAGGTAGCCGCTTGGGTAGCCGGCCTGGAGCAAGCCCGACACGGCGCCGCGCGCCCGGGGCGGAATCGTCTCCATCGTGAGCGACGAGCCGACGCCCCATTCGCCGCCCATCGCGACGCCGAACAGCGCGCGAAGCACGAGCAGCGTCGTCAGATTAGGGGAGAAGCCCGAGAGCAGTTCCAGCAACGAATAGCAGGCGATGTTGACCATCAGTGTCGGACGGCGTCCGAACTTGTCCGCCAGGCGCCCGAAAATCAGTGCGCCGATCGGTCGCATGAACAACGTGAGCGTGATGCCGAAGGCGACGGCGGGAATCTTCGTATTGAACTCGGTTGCAATATCCTTGAGCACGAACACCATCAGGAAGAAATCGAACGCGTCGAGGGTCCAGCCCAGGTAGGCTGCGATCGTCACGTTCCGTTGTTCTCGGGTCCATTTCATTCGAGTCGTCTCCTGTTTTTCAACCCTTGTTGGCCTGCAACGTGTGCCGTTCTTGCATCCCGGCGCCGGGCCCTGATTCCCCGCGGCCGGCTTCATCGAGTGTAGGCGGTCCTTAAGCGGATGCAGGATATGCAGTACCCTAATCGGTGTTAGTCCCTATCCGATGTCCTAGGGAACCCTCGACGGAGCCGAGGCAGGTCGGAAAAACGCAAGGTTTGCGGTGCGATATGAATTCGTTTTTAGACCACGCGAAATGAAAAGGAAAGCTTCGGCGCTGGCGCGCGTGCCGCCCCCCATCGCGTTTCAGGCGACAATCCAAGCAGGAACGGTGCCCAGCGCGCCGCGCAGTCGTTAAGCCGCCGCAAAGTCCGCTATGAACCCCGGTCACCTATCCGCGTTACCCGAGCTCGCAACGCCGCGCTTGTTGTTGCGGCCCCGCACGCTCGAAGACCTTCAGGCGTGCCTCGAGATGGACCGCGACCCCGAGGTGACGCGATACATCAAAGGGCCGTGGCACGACCCGATCGCGCATCGCGCGTTCGTACGTTATCGGATCACGCGCGACTACCCGCCGGGGCTCGGGTACTGGTCGATTCGCGAGCGCAGTGCGCCCGAGCAGTTTCTCGGATGGGTGCTGCTGATTCCCGATCATGGCGCCGGGCCCGAGGTCGAGATCGGATGGCGGCTCGTGCGGCAGGCCTGGGGACGGGGCCTTGCAACCGAAGCGGCAGGGGCCCTCATCGAACATGCATTCGGTACGCTGAGGCTGCCGCGCGTCGTCGCAGACATCATGTCGGCGAACGTCGCGTCGAAACGGGTCGCCGCGAAGCTGGGCATGCGTTTCGTCGGCCATGTCGACGACGAGGGCGCTGCCTACGATCGCTACCGACTCGTGCGCGAAGACCTTCGCGTCGGATGACCGCGCGCTTCATGGGTGTCCGTTTGGGGTTGGGGGGTGTCCGGGGCGCGTGAGCACGGTCCACAGAAGGAGCGCTGCGAACGCGACGCTTGCAGCGCCGACGCAAGCGGTAACGAGCGCGCCGGCGAGCGTCGCACGGGCCGCAACGCAGGTGCCGAACGCCGCGACGCCGAGTGCGGCCCCGGTTTGGCGCGCCGTATTGAGCACGGCCGCCGCAATCGCCGAGCGCGACTTGTCGACCGTGCCGAGCGCGGGGGACGTGGCCGCGGGCGACACGAAGCCTGCCGCGAGGCCGATCGCCATCAGGGCGAATGCTTGCGCCGCGCGCGACGGGGCGCCGGCAAGCATACTCATCGCAATTGCGCCTGCCATATAGACCGCGAACGCCGACGGCATCGACCATCGCATGCCGAGCGCTTGCGCGATCCGGTTCGAGAAGAGTCCCCCCGCTGCGAGCATGACCGTCATCGGCAGGAACGCGACGCCCGTCGCCAACGGCGTGAGTCCGCGGGCCTCCTGGAAATAGAGGCTCAACGCGAACAAAAGCCCATAAAAGACGAACGCGGATGCGAGCGAGACAATGGCCGATGCGGCGAATAGCGGATGCCGAAAGAGCGACAGAGGCAACATCGGGTCGGCACGGCGCTTCTCGATCGCAATGAACGAGGCAAGCGCCGTCAGTGCGACGGCGAACGCCGTGACGACGCCCGCCGAATCCCAGCCGCACGACGGGCCCTCGATCAGCGCGCCGATGAATGCTACGAGCGCGACGATCGCTGTCAGCTGTCCGCTCCAATCGAGCTTGCGCGATGAATGCCCACGTTCGTCTTCGCTGACGCCCGCCGAGAAGGCCACGCCGATGGCCGCGATCGGTACGTTGAGAAAAAAGATTGCGCGCCAGCCGACGGTATCGATCAGCGCGCCGCCGACGAGCGGTGCGGCCGCCATCGCCATGCCGCCGAACCCCATCCAGACACTGATGGCCGTGGCGCGTTGCGCAGGTTCAGGATAGGCACGATTGATGAGGGCGAGCGAGCACGGCACGATCAGCGCACTGCCGACGCCCTGAACCGCACGCGCCGCGGCGAGCAGCGGCATCGTCGTCGCAGCGCCGCAGAGCGCCGAAGACACGCCGAAGAGTGCGAGGCCGACCCGATAGACGCGACGCGCACCGAGCCTGTCGCCAAGCGTGCCGCCTGTGAGCAGCAAGCCTGCAAAGCTCAGTGTGTAGGCGTTCACGACCCACTGCAAAGCGCTCACCCCACCGCCGAGCGTCTGGGCGATCCGTGCCAGCGCAACGTTCAGCACCGATGCGTCGATGAGGACCAGCACGTAGCTGACGCTCGTGGCGAGCAGCACGGCGTGCCGCGCGAGAAACGGGGGATGGCGGGTTGCCTGAGCAGGGAGTCGCATAGATGGGCGGTGGGAATGGCGATGTGATCGAGCATAGCCGCGCCGCGGCGGTCGATGTCTCGATATGGCATGAACTATCGCTGCATGCCGGTGGAATGGGGCGAGTACGCCGTCGCGGTTCGGCTGCATGTACAACCTTTCGGGCCGCTGACGGCTGCTTCCGGCTTCGACGTTACGCTTCTCCCCCCGGCTGGCTACGCCCAGATGCACGCGAGCGAGCGATGAAACCAAAGGAGGCGGCATGCGATGGAAGGGCGGATGGATCGGGCGGCAGCGTCTATTCGATGAGCAAGGTCATGCGACGGCATCGTCACCCTCCTCAATCGGCCCGGCAACGGGTGTGCCTTCCGGCACGCGCCTCGGTGCCTTGATCGGGCGCCTGCGAACGAAGCAGGCGCGGGGCGGAGAAGTCGGCCCGGCGACGGCGGGTACACGCCCGGCCGACGCCGCGCTCGACGGCGAGGATGCTGTACGCGAACAGATCGCTGCGCTTTTTCCCACTGCTTCGGAGTACGAATCTTCGGTGCTTCTGCGGCGGTTGATGCTGGTTGAGCGCGGGCATGGCGCACCGTGCGGCAGCGCGTTGACGGCGGCTCACATGCTGGCGGGCGCAACGCAGGGCGATGCGCCGCGCGCGCTCGCCGTCGCAAGCGCATGGCTGCGCGGTGCCGCCCCGGCAGGCGGCACGCCCGGTGCCGATATGCTCGCGTTTGAATGCGCGCTGGCGCGCTCAAGGCCGGGTTGGACGTACGCACTTGCACGCCCCGAGGTGCTGGCGGCGATGAGTCCGGATGGCCATTTAGCCCCGGTGCTCAACGGGCGTGGGCAAGCGGACCCACGGCACATCCTCGATGCGAGCGACCGGCTGCTGAAGCAGTATGTCGAGCCCCTACACCTTCCGCGACCCGAAACCCTGGACGCCGTGATAGCCCTCGCGCACGGCATCGCCTCCGGAGCGGCTGATCCACGCCTGCACGACATGGCCCCGGAGATGCGCACATATATCGAGTATGTTGCCGACGCGCTGCTCGGCGCGATCGCGGCCGAGCCGACACCAAGGCAATGCGAGGCGCTGGTCTTTCTGCGAGGCGGTCAGTTGTCCCCGGAACTGATCGCCCGATCGCGTTCGCGCTTTCACCGTCTCGTCGCCGCGAGCGGGGGCGATGTGTCCTTCGCCGAGCGTGTTCGGTCATCCGGCGATGCCTATCCACTTGAGAAGCAGCGAGTCGTCGACCTGTTGTCGCTCGACGTTGTTGCGAGTTTGCGCAGGCGGCTCGATGCGCAGTGCGCAGCGCCGTTCGACGCCACACAGGGGCTGCCACCCGCCGGCGACACGCACCTGCATCATCAATTCGAGCGCCGGGTGGAGGCGGCGGCGCGACGTGCGACGCTCGTCGTCACAGGGCAGTGCATGGGAAAAAAGGGGTGGCGCGCCCCGATGCGAATCGGGTCGCTCGCGCGCGCAAAGATTCGCGACGAAACGGCGCGCTCGCTCGGTATGAGCCCCGATGCACTCTCGCGCGAGCCTGCTTTTGCAGCGTTCATCGCGCAGCGCGCAATGCTCGATGTGCCGACGCTCGAACGGTGGGCGCGCGCGGCCGTCCCCGAGTTCGACGGCTCTGCGCTGGCCTCGCGCGTGGCGCTGCTGGACGACGTCGAGCGTGGCCGCGTCGCGCCGAGCGCCGGTCTTGCGAAGATGGCGGAGCTGGCAGCCCGAGGGGCCGACGTCGATTTGCTGTCGATGCCCGTTGCAGGCGTTGCCAAGGCAGATCGACGCGATGCGGGGGCGGGGCTGCGCACATTGCTCGGCGCGGCGATGTCCGCGTTCTCGTGGCGTTCGGATTCCATGCGCGTGGCGGGGCGTTCGACCGGGATTACGATGACGGGGCGCTCGGATGCGCAAGGTGCTCGGGTAGCGCTCCGCCTGGGTACATTTGCACGCGATCGCCGCGTTCCCGCGCGAATGACTGCAGCCACACACGACGCGTTCGCCGGGCTCGTGGTTTCCATCGAGGCCGACGGGCCGGACGGCGCGGCGCAATGCGAGCGGATTGCAGGGGCGCTGTTCGCGGCGATCGAAGATGCTCGCGGCGAAGGCGGCGACACATGGCAGCGTTTCATGCGCGTCGCGGCAGCGCACCCGTGCGTCGCCATGCGGTTCGAGGAGCGTTCGGCGGGTGAGCGTCCCGATACCGAGCGCCGCGCCGGTATCGACGCAGCGCCGCTCCCATTGCGGCAGTTTCCCGGCCTGACGGTGCCGTTCGGGAAGGCCCGGCTTGGCGACGAGACCGATATCGTCGTGCAGCAGCAGATGACCCCCGAGGTCAAAGCGCAGCGCGCGGTGCTCGAGATGCTTGCGCTGCATGTGCAGAGGAGGACTGACGATCCGAGTCTGCTCGGCGCCATAGCCGAGCAGATGGATGCGCTGACGCGCGACGATGCGAGCTGGCGGGACGCCGGC
>CBJMQH010000213.1:0-8663 GCA_966431825.1 uncultured Trinickia sp. | reverse complement strand
CAGGTCGCAGGCCGCTTCGAACCGGCTTCGGTATGGGTCGACGAAGAAGGGTCGATCCTGTTCGCCGAGGCCGACGGCGGCCGCATTGCACTGCTGCACGATCACGATCTCGACCTGTTCGCCTCGCACGCAGCCCTCTCCGACGACGGCACGCGCGGCGACGTACGCTGGCGTGCCGATCGGACGCTGACGCTCGAAGCGCTCGAGCGCGAAACCGTCGCCTCGCGGTTTGGCTTTGTCGCCAGTCCGGCGACGGCGCAGGCGGCCTGAACACCTCCTTCCCCGATCTACATGTTCACCCAAGAAGACAGCACGTTCTGTCCTTTTGCCGGGAGACGTGCCAGTTTTCGCGGCGCTTCGCCACCGAGGATTCCCTCTGTGCACCTCGCTGAAAATTCATACAAATGAATATATGATTCGCACACTCGATGTCGGCGGCCCTGGGGTAGGGTTCATCGGCCGAGCGATTCGGGGAGTGCGACCACTTGGAGACCGACAGCCGCTTGCCGCGCTATCAGCGCCTGCGCGACGAACTGGCACAACAGATCGCCGAACGCCGCTGGCGTCATGGCGAGGCGATTCCCACCGAGCAGGCGCTCGCGCAGGCCTATGGCGTGGCCGTCGGTACTGTGCGCAAGGCGGTCGATCAGTTGGTGGCCGAAGGCCTGCTCGAGCGGTTTCAAGGGCGCGGCACGTTCGTGCGTCGGCCCAGTTTTACCGGTTCGCTGTTTCGCTTCTTTCGGTTTCAGACCGTGGACGGCGAGCGCCGCGTGCCGACGAGCTGCATCCTCGAGCGCGTCATCGAGCCGGCGCCGCCGTTGGTCGCCGCGCGGTTGTCGATTGCGCCGCTCGCGCAGGTGATTCGTCTGCTGCGGCTGCGCGTGGTAGACGGCGCGCCGATGCTGGTCGAAGACATCTGGTTGCCTTACGCGCCGTTTGCGGCCTTTGCAGCAATGGATCTGGCTGAGATCGGCGACCTTTTGTACCCGGTATATGAAGCACGTTGCAATCAGGTGATCGCGACGGCCAGCGAGACGTTGACCGTCGAGCCGGTCGATCCCGCCCATGCCGGGCGGCTTGGCATCGCGCCCGGTACGCCGGTCATCGTCATCGAGCGACTCGCCTACGACACACGCAGGCAACCGCTCGAATGGCGTCGCTCGCGCGGCCCGGCGAGCGAATTCCACTATCAGGTGGAGATCCATTAGACCCACGCGCACGCGTCACACGCGCCACTCGTAGCGAAGGAGACGTTGATGTTCGGTTGGTTCAAATCCGTATCGGCCGCGGAACGACGCACGTTCTGGGGGTGCTTCGGCGGATGGGCGCTCGATGCGCTCGACGTCCAGATGTTCAGCCTCGTGCTCTCGACGATCGTCGCGCAATGGGCGATCACGAAGACCGAGGCCGGTCTTGTCAGCAGTGCGACGCTCATCGCATCGGCGCTCGGCGGCTGGTTGGCCGGTGCGCTGGCCGACCGCATCGGGCGTGTGCGGACCTTGCAGCTGACGATCGTATTTTTCTCGGTGTCCACGTTTGCCTGCGCATTCGCGCAGAACTACGCGCAGTTCGTCACGTTGAAGACGTTGCAAGGGCTGGGCTTCGGCGGCGAATGGGCGGCCGGCGCCGTGTTGATGGCCGAGGCCATTCGCGACAGTCACCGCGGTAAGGCGATGGGCACCGTGCAAAGCGCCTGGGCGGTCGGCTGGGGCGCTGCGGTTCTGCTGTACGCGACGACGTATGCGTTGATGCCGGCAGCGCTTGCGTGGCGCGTGATGTTCGGGGTCGGGCTGCTGCCCGCGTTGCTTGTCCTCTATGTGCGCCGCCACGTGCCTGAGCCCGCTGCCGCACGACGGAGCGCCGCCGCGCAGACGCGCGGGGTGCCGCTCGTCGATATTTTTTCGCCGCGCGTGTTGCGTATGACGCTTGTCGGCGGGCTGCTTGGTGTCGGCGCGCATGGCGGGTATTACGCGTTAATGACCTGGTTGCCCACCTATTTGAAGACCGAGCGTCATTTGTCGGTGCTGGGTACCGGGGGCTACCTCGCCGTGATCATCGTGGCGTTTTTCTGCGGATGCCTCGTGAGCGCGCAGTTGCTCGACCGCATCGGGCGCCGCGGCACGATTCTGACGTTCTCGATCTGCTGCGTGGCGGCCGTGATCGTCTACTTGTTCGCGCCGTTAAGCAATGCGGCGATGCTCGTGCTTGGCTTTCCGCTCGGGTTCTTTGCGGCCGGCATCCCCGCCAGTATGGGCGCGTTGTTCAATGAGCTCTATCCCCGCGGGATGCGCGGCACGGGCGTAGGGTTTTGCTACAACTTCGGGCGCGTTGCGTCGGCGGTATTTCCGGCGATGGTCGGCCACCTTTCCCAGACGACGTCGCTCGGCTTTGCGATCGGCGTGGATGCGGCTTTCGCCTACGCCATCGTTGCGCTGGCCGTGTTGATGCTGCCCGAGACGCGCGGCCGTGCCCTTGACGGCGCGGGTGCGGACGGCGGGGCGGCGGACTGGTCTATTGCGACACGACGGGCGGGCGGCGTACCGCCTGCGGCGTGATGGCCCGGCTTTCGCGATCGTGCATTGAACGCCCGGCGGCATGCACCGGGCGTTCGTCGTTTTCTTCGACGTGGCGCCCGGCGCTGCGTCCCGCCTGCAGCAATCGCATTACACCTCGGACGCAGGCGGCTTCGCGGCCGGCTCGGACAGCGGCCGTGCTTTCGCCAATCGCGTTGGCCCGGTGGTGCGGCTTGCCGCAACGCCGGACGGCGCGCACCGGGTAGGCGCTTCGATGATGCAGCCGGCCAGCCCCGCTTTCGATTCGCTCGACGCCGCGCCCGACGCACTCCCCACACCGGGCGCGCCGGTTGCATCGTCTACGCATCGCGAGTTTCCGCTCGACCTGTTCGAGATCGGCGACTGCCTCGCCTCGTTGAGTGTCGAGTGCATCGGCTGGTTTCGCCAGCGTCTGCCGCAGGTGCGGCGGTTCGCCGTGCACCGAGTGCGGCTGGCCGTGCTGAGAGAAGCGTTCGAGGCTGCACGACCCCATGCGGCGCGACGCGAGTGCTTCGCGGTTTATATCGGCGACACCGACGGCAACGAGCAACCGTTCCTCGACTTCGGAACGGCATCGAGTGCGACGTATGCAGCGCTGCGGCTCGCACAGACGTATCGGCTGGCCGTGGAATTCGGCAACTTCAATGAGCCCAAGATTTGCTGGAGTGCCAGTGGGCCGCTGGGTGGTGGAATCGAATCGCTGCACTGCTAAGATTGGCTCCTTCGCGAAGGAGCCATAGAGATGCCGGAACTCACCCATTTTGATGCAGCCGGACAAGCGCACATGGTCGATGTGGGCGGAAAGGCGGAGACGAAGCGGATCGCCGTGGCGCGCGGCGCGATCCGCATGCTGCCGGCCACGCTTGCGCTGATCCGCGGCGGAAACGCCAAGAAGGGCGACGTGCTCGGCGTGGCGCGCATCGCGGCGATTCAGGGCGCAAAGCGCACCGCCGATCTGATCCCGTTATGTCACCCGCTGGCGTTGACGCGCGTGACGGTCGAGTTCGCGCTCGATGAGACGCTGCCGGGCGTGCGCTGCACGGCCCAGGTCGAGACGTTCGGACGCACGGGCGTCGAAATGGAAGCGCTGACGGCCGTGCAGGTCGGACTACTGACCGTCTACGACATGTGCAAGGCCGTCGATCGCGGGATGGTGATCAGCGATGTGCACGTTGCCGAGAAGCACGGCGGAAAGTCGGGGGATTGGGTGGCGGGTGCCTGAGGCCCCGCCTGCATCCGTCAGCCTCGCCGAGCGATCAGTCGATGCACCCGCTTGCCCGAGGATGCGTTGACGGCTTCTGAATCGAACAGGATCTGCGCATCGCGAAGGCCTTCCCGGACACGGGCGGCGTCGAACGCGGCGTAGAGGCGCCCGCTCGAATCTCTAGAGGAGTCCGAATTGGCGACTCGCCAGCTCAGATAGAGCGTACCGTTCGGCTTGAGGATGTCGAAAAGGCGAGTACAGGCTTGCGTGACTTCGTCCGGCGGCAAGTGCATGAGGACCGTTTCGCACAGTACGTTGTCGTAGGACGCCGTTGCGATGCCGTCCAGCGCGGGAAGCGCCGCGGGCTTGAACACGAGCGAGGGGAAATCGGCCGCGGCTTGGGCCAGCAGCCCCTCCGCGGGCTCGTAGCCGACCGCGGGAAAGCCATGCTCATCGAGCCATGCGACGTCGCGGCCGGCGCCACATCCGATGTCTGCAGTTGCGCCACCTGGGGTGAAGTAGCGCTGCAGCAGGGCGTACATGTCATCCGGCGGAGGTTGATCGCGCCACTCGGCCGCAAAGCGGCTCGCGTGCATCGAGTAGGTTTCTACGGTCTGTTCGTCCACGGGCGTGCCCTCCTGGGTCCACGGGTGCGTTGGTTACTCAATTGAAAAGGATATGGGTCGCGGAATTGCGTTGCTGTAATCATAATGATTTCCGCGTAAAGGCAGAGGGGTAGTTTCTACGCATTCTGGGTGAAAAGAAAGGCAAGCTGCGGTTCCGGTACGGCCTTTAATACCTTTCTGGAGACCGGAGGATAGGGGCTTTTTGCATCTAATCCTCCGTGCTTCAATTCAAGACCAATCTGATTGGCGACGGCTCGATGACAATCGAGGTCTACTGCGGCGATCCAGAGGTGCATCAATGTCGAGATAGAAGAGCGAGGAATCTCATTCGCCGATAGCGCTTGTTTTTCGTCTGCCTTCTTCTTACGCGGCAACGCAGCGCTTCACAATCAGCGTCTCCCCCCTGTACCTCCCATGCTCCCCGTCGAGGAGAAAATCTTGACTGTCACATGGAACCTCAACGTTTGCAGCGTGGCCGAACCAAGCTTGCCGCCCGCTGAAGACGTCGCGCCCGATAATTCCTCGCCCTCCACGTCAACTACCCGCAGCCCCCGGGCTCCGGCCCTCGCTACATTAGCGCATGCCAGGGCACCGGGCGCCGGTGCGCCCACATCTTCATCCGCGCGAGCCCTCTCCATTGCCCGCCCCGTACGAAATGAAATCCTGGCGGAAAGAACGCGTGTCGGCTGGACAGACGCCAGCGACATCACGGACAAGGTGAAGCACAGGTTGCAGTCGCTCGTCGGGCTCCGATCCCAAAATGACAAAGCGAAAGCATTCGTTTCGTTCATGGTGGAGAGCATTGGAACGCCAGGTACAAGCGTGCTGAATCTTGGCGAAGGATGGACCCGGGTCACACGGCGTATTGCGAACCGAACGACATCGCTGGACTTCCTGACCGACCGGCGCGGTGCGATCGTCAATGTCAAACAGAGTGGCCGCCTGCCCGTGCTGCCGCCGGGTAAAGAGCAGGCGGCCTATTCAAATGTGCTTAAGGAGCTGCAGACTACGGGGAACTCGATATTGCGGGAAGTTCCGGTCCATTACGTCAACTGGAATACGGACGGCTACGTGCTACCGACTCATGGGTTCGTGGCCGCTGGCGATCCGGGCAAAGGGCGCAGGAGCGGCGCAGTGCTTTACGCCGTGGGGGGCGATCCGAAGCGGGGGCCTGTGACGCTCGACAATCGGTTGATGAAGCGCCTTAACGCCAAGGGTGCGGGAACGTACAAGCTGCCAGAGCAGGTGCGAGAAACGATCGCCAGACTCGCCGGTGACCACTTCATCAGTCGGGAGGACTTTTATCGTGCCTACAGCCGCGCGCGCGGCGAAAGCTCCGATGCGGCGACCATCCAGCAGGAGATGTCGTCGATCTATCGGCTGCTGCCGCGACGAACCATGGAGCTGTGGCCGAGGACAACAGCGGATTACAGGGCTTCCCGCCCCTGCGCGGCCGAACGGGATCTTCGCGTGTTTGAAAACCCGCCAGCGGACATCCGCCGCGGCGTTGTGCTCAAGCAGATCTCTGGCGTGAAAAGCATCGATCTGCTCGAAACGAAACGGCAATTCGTGCTGCATCAGCTCTATCAGGACGAGCGGTTGGGGCGCAATGGCACAGGCATCCCATCCGAGGACCTTTCGCCCGTTGCCGATATCGAGAGTCGGCGTGCGTTGACCGCAGCCACCCCAACGTTTCAGCGCCTGCCGCATACCACCGACACCGTCGGCAACTGCAATTCGGGCGCGGCATCGCTGTTGCAGCGTGCAATGGACAAATATGACGGTCGTGACGCGGGCAAGTACCGACGCGCAACCGCCGCGAGCATGTTCGCTATCGGTTCGCATCATCGCATCGCCCTCTGGGATCCATTGGCGTCAGGTAAGGATGCACGAGACAGGGAAGGCGACGCGTCCTTTGCTGCCGCGACGTCCTCAGGGCAGCTCGCGGTCGGCACTCTCACAGAGGCCATTCATACAGACCTCGTTAAAACGGGGGCGTCACGGTATTGCCATGTCGACGGAAACGCATTCGTTCTCAGCACCGTGCCTTCCAGCGAGGACTATCAGAAGAAGCTGATTCGCATGACCATCGAGTCGGCAGAACGTTTTGCCATTCTCACGTCATTCAGTATCAACCCGACCATGGACCACGAGCCGGGGAATGTCTCCCGCACCACCTTCGCCATTCTCGAGTCACTGGCAGGGAAGCAGCACGACAAACATTTCACCTTTGTTCTGCTCTACAATGACAACAAATTACAGAGGAATGCTGTTGTTGCTGCGCTGGTTGGCCAAAACGTCACAGCCAACATGTCACTCAAATCAAAAAGTCAAACGCGTGGCACCATTACTTGGCCGGATGTAATTTCGGCCTATAATCGGCAGCAGAGCGATGAGAATCTGCGGATAACGGATTTGCAATGCGGCGTTTACTTCGTCGCTGCTAAGGCTAAAGGGATTGCCGGTTCGCATCACAACAAGTTTTGCATAAACGACACAGGTGTGGCCGCAACACTTGGTGCAAGCGTTGCCAATAAAACCAAGGACAGCTGGATAGATGGCGGCTGCATTACCGTGAGCGCACCGCTCGCCGCCCGTCAGCGAGACTATTTCCTCGACGTGCTGATCGGTGAGCATGAAGTGCACTGCGCGCGGCTGCGTGTGGACCGGGGCACACCTGTCATGGCTTCGCTCGGGGACACGGGTCCCATCCAGGCGCTGGCCGGCATCGAGGTTCGCTCGCCGCTAGATACCGAGCGCATCCAGGGGGGCAGCGCGATGGAACACTTTCGCCGGATGCTGGACCGAGTCCGCGTACCTTTCGAGGGGGCAAGGCACAAAATTTTGTGGATCCAGAACCCGTCAAATGGCTACAGAAACATGTTTTCCGCGAGAAGCGGCGTCGACGAAAAACCAATCGGCCGGGCCATGTCAACCATCTTTCAAAGTGCCATGGCTGGCGACACCATTGACATTGCCAACAAAAAAATCGGCTGCGAAGGCTTCTCGCTGATCACCGGTGCGCTCTCAAAGGGCTGTAACGTTAATATTCTTGTTGACCGATCCGCCAGGCGCTGGGTCGAATACGCTGCCAAGCGCTTCTATGCCAACTGCCGGGTCGAGTCGCCTGGTCGCCTCACCATCAAGCATTTTGCGCCAAGCGAATCGTTGGCTCAGAGACTGAATATTAATACCCGGCAAGAACCGGTTCTTCATGCAAAAAATTATGTGCTCACGCGGGCTAACGGCTCCTGCGTTGTCATGACCGGCTCGTACAACCTTGATGGACAGTCCCACTATCGCTCAAACGAAAATCTGATGATCTTCGAAACATTGGATGCGAGCCTTCGCAAGTCGCTGTTCGACGAACTCTACCAGGAGAACGAAAGCCCGACCAGCGTCTATCCGGTCTGATTTCGGATATTGCCTGACCTGTGAAATAGCAAGCCCCGCACAATACAGACGAATCTACTTCCAGTACCGAATTCCGATTGTCGAATTAAATTCGCCGCGCAAGACTTTTGGCTTGCGGCCTCTAATCTGCCATACTCCGATTTCAAATCCATCCGACGAATCACGGCACGATGACAATCGAAATCCTAGTCGCTCATCGGGCAATATTTGCTGCTGCAACTTGCAGAGAAGCTTGAAACGCACCGCCCGGTCGCTCGACAGTTAGCATAGTGAATAGATATCCACTCCTTGCACCATCTACCGATAGTTGATATACGAGGGAACGCGCCTCTCCGACGGGACTCGACACAGTTTCGTCTTGCAGTACTGCGATGTTCAAACCGGGACGCTTTGCTCCGTCGATGATCCTTTTGAAGTCGGCCTCAACCTCATCGGGATCCGCGGCCCTTGCCCAAACTGCACATGCCTGAGTCGTGCCTCTGATCGAGAGCGCGAACTTTCCGTAGTGGGTCGGGATAGCCCAAGCCTTTCCGTGCTCCCCCGCGCCGACAAAGACTTGGAGGGGAATGGGGTCAGTGATCTCGTTCAAATGCCGATTGTCAGCCCAAGCTTGAACGCGGTCCGGCTGCCCCATATTGGGCACGCACGCGTCCGCAAACAAACGGACGACAAAACCGGCGGCGGGATCGGCCGCAAAGGCGCCTGGCGAGCCGAATACGAAGGTGACGAGGAGCAATAAGATGCGGCTTCGGATGATGGTTCGCATGTGTTAGTGGCGAGGAATTGTTGTTATTGATTGCCGAAGACGCGCTAGAGCTAAAGTCGAATCTGGTGTACGGGGGAGTTGAGGCGGGAAGTTGAAGGCGG
>CBJMQH010000212.1:0-8690 GCA_966431825.1 uncultured Trinickia sp. | reverse complement strand
AGCATGCGCAGTTCGATCTGAACCGGTATCTGGGCGCCTTGCGGATGAAGCTGCCCGTGCGCACCCGCGTGACATTGGCGCGCGCGCAGCGGACATGGCGCGCGTACTTCGACGCGACGGCACCGCTCGGCACCGAGCGCGATCGCGTCGACCTGATCGGTGCCCGGCTTGCCACGCTCAAGCGGCTCTCCGAAACGGCCGGCAACGACTGACGCCGTCTGCGTCTTGCCGCTTGGGCACGGTCCCTTCCAATTCAAACGTGCGAATGGCCTTGCGCGTCCGACGCCGGCGGCGTCACCGCGGCCGCGTGAGCCTCGGTAGCGGGCAACGATTGCGCCAGCAATGACAAGCATTGAACGAGCGGGCGGAATCGGTCTTCGGCCGTATTGCCGTAGCCGAGTACGAGCCCATTGTCGGTAGGCCGCGGCGCAATGGCGAACATGGACAGCGCCGAAGGCGCCATGCCATGCGCGCGTGCTGCCGCGACGATCGTGCAGTCGTCGCAGGCCTGCGGCAGACGTACGGTCAGATGCATGCCCGCACCCCCGCCCGCGATTTCGTGCGGTATGGCGAAATCGGCGGCGAGCGCTTCCCTGAGCGCCGCCTGACGGCCCCGGTAGAGCCGGCGCATGCGCCCGAGATGACGGCTGAATTGGCCGCTGTCGATGAACTCGGCCATTGCGAGCTGTGCGTGGCGCGAGCCGCCGCGCAGACGTTCTCCGAGCACGCGCGGTACGCGTTCGGCGATCGCCTGCGGCAATACGACGAACCCGAGCCGCAACGACGGAAACATCGTCTTGCTGAAACTTCCGACATAGAGCACTGGCGCATCGTCCATGAGGCCCTGCATCGCACCGATCGGTTCGCTTGCGTAGCGGAACTCGCTGTCGTAATCGTCCTCGATGACCCATGCGCCGTGGCGCCGTGCGGCATCGATCAATGCAAGCCTGCGCGCTGCGGTCATGACCGCACCCGTCGGGTACTGGTGCGAAGGCGAGGTGTAGACGACGCGCGGCGGCGCGCTGCGCCAATCGTCGTCGGAGGCGGCGAGGCCTTGTGCGTCGACGCGGATCGGCACCACGCGCAGATCGCCGGCTCGCATCGCGGCCTTCGCGCCGCGGTACCCGGGATCTTCGACCCAGGCCGTATCGCCGGGATTGGTCAGGAGTCCGATGCAGAGGTCGAGCGCGGCTTGTGCGCCGTCGGTCACGACGATTTGTGCGGCCGTGCAGCGCACGCCGCGCGTGACGGCCAAATGGGCCGCGATGGCGCGGCGCAGTGCGGCCTCGCCCATCGGGTCGCCATAGGCGAGCGCTGCAGCGCCGCCTGCGCGCATCGCCCGGTCGAGCGCGCAGCGCCAGGCGGCCAGGGGGAAATGCGAGAGCGCCGGCGTGCCGGGGCGAAACGCGAACGCCGATTCGGCGCTGACACCGGATGCCTCTGCGCGGGGGGCAACGCCCGTCGCTTCGCTGCGCCCGGGCGGCAGTTTCGCAGGCATCGGCGTGGGTGCGAGCAGGGCGGGCGGCGTGGTCAACGCCGGCGGTGCGGCGCCGGCGATTTCCTGAACGCGGCGAGCCAACACGGATGGCGTCGCAGGTTCATGCGGTGCATCCGGCGGTTTTGGTGCGACGAGCACCGCGACGCGGGTGCCTTGGCGGTCGGCTTCGATGTAGCCTTCGGCGGCGAGGTGATCGTAGGCCGCCGTGACCGTGTTGCGCGATACCGCAAGCTGCTCGGCGAGCGCGCGCGTGCCCGGCATGCGGCAGCCAGGCGGAAGCCGGCCGTCGAGGATCGCGGATTTGATGCGTCGATGCAACTGAGCTTGCATCGACGCCGCGGTATGGCCGCGCTCCAGCGGCGCATCGAACAGCAATCGGGCGTGGGCGGCGGGATCGGGAGGCGACATGGTGGACGGCTCGCGTGCAGGTGGCCTGTCTCGCTCGGCGGTGAGGACCTTCGCGCGGCGCGCGGGACATGTCATCGATGCATGCCCCCGCTCCAGTGCTGGATCAGAGCGTCTTGCGCACCGCCGCAACCGCAGCGCGAACCTGCTCGGGTGCAGTCCCGCCCGGATGGTTACGGCTCGCCACCGAGCCTTCGAGCGTGAGGTACTCGAACACGTCGTCGCCGATCAGATGAGCGACCCTCGGCAGCTCGCCGCGCATCTCGTCGAGCGTCAGATCCGCCAGATCGCACTGGCGCTCGACACAGATCCGCACCGCGTGCGCAACGGCCTCGTGCGCGTCGCGGAACGGCAGCCCGCGCTTGACGAGATAGTCGGCCAGATCCGTTGCCGTCGAGAAGCCTTGCAGCGCTGCGGCGCGCATCGCCTCGGGCTTCACCGTGATACCGGCGACCATCTCGGCGAAGATCCGCAGCGTGTCGGCCACCGTATCGACGGTGTCGAACAGCGGCTCCTTGTCTTCCTGATTGTCCTTGTTGTAGGCGAGCGGCTGACCCTTCATCAGCGTGAGCAGCGCCATCAGATGACCGTTCACGCGGCCCGTCTTGCCGCGCGCAAGTTCGGGCACGTCGGGGTTCTTCTTCTGCGGCATGATCGACGAGCCGGTGCAGAAGCGATCGGCCAGATCGATGAAGCCGACGCGCGGGCTCATCCACAGCACGAGCTCTTCGGACAGACGCGAGACGTGCGTCATGACGAGCGCCGCGGCGGCCGTGAATTCAATGGCGAAGTCGCGGTCGGACACGGCGTCGAGCGAGTTCGCGCAGATGCCGTCGAAGCCGAGCGTCGCGGCTACGGCGTGGCGGTCGATCGGGTAGCTCGTGCCCGCGAGCGCCGCTGCGCCGAGCGGCAGACGGTTCACGCGCGTGCGGCAATCGCGCATGCGCTCGGCGTCGCGGCCGAACATCTCGACATACGCGAGCAGATGATGGCCGAACGTGACCGGCTGCGCGACCTGCAGATGGGTGAAGCCCGGCATGATCGTCTCTGCATGCGCATCGGCCAGATCGACGAGCGCCGTGCGCAGAACCTTCAACAAGCCGCCGATACGGTCGATTTCGCCGCGCAGCCAGAGACGGATGTCGGTGGCCACCTGGTCGTTGCGCGAGCGGCCCGTATGCAGCCGCTTGCCCGCATCGCCGATCAGCGCGGTCAGGCGCGCTTCGATGTTCAGGTGCACGTCTTCGAGGTCGAGCTGCCATTCGAACTCGCCGCGCTCGATCTCGCCCTTGACCTGCGCCATGCCGCGCTCGATCGCGGCGAGGTCGTCGGCACCGATGATCTTCTGGGCCGCGAGCATCTTCGCATGCGCGAGGGAGCCTTCGATATCGACGAGCGCCATGCGCTTGTCGAAGAACACCGACGAGGTGTAGCGCTTGACGAGCTCGGACATCGGCTCGGAGAAGCGAGCCGACCAGGCTTCGCCTTTTTTGTGCAGTTGGGACGTCATGATGGTGGCAGTCAACGTGATGGATCGAGGCGGCTCTCGGGTAGGCTTTCGCGTACCGCGCAATCGCACGATTTTATCACCGGGCCGCCGCACGTCCGGCAACTCGCGGACAACTCGCGGGCAACCGGCCGCACCGACGCGCTCGAATCCCCGCCGCGCGCCCGCCGCGCCGCGCGCCATGTCAGGCTGTTGCCATCAACTTGCCGATGCAGACGACGGGGCCGCTCGGGCCGTGCGCATCGCGCGATCCGCCCTCGGGCTCGACCGAAATGGCGAGCTGCACGTAATGATTCATGTTGTGCATCTTCATGTTCACGACCTTGCCGGGCGGCAGCATGCCCAGCGAGACCTTGCGGCCGTCCGGCATGATGCCCCAGAGCTGTTCGGATTTGCCTGCCGGTGCAGCGTCGCCGCCCATCATGCGGTGCACGCTCATCATCGCGTTGCGGTCGTCCCACATCACGAACGCCATCGTCTTGTTCGTCTCTTTGTCCGCGAGCGCCGCCACATAGGAAACCCGCTCGATCGGTGTCGGGACCGCCGCCTGCTGCACGGGTGGCACACCGCGCTCGCCGCTGCCGCCCGAAGGCGCGAACGGGCGCAGCGTCACGGCAAGCGCGATGACGGCAGCGAATGCGGCGCCTGTCGCCGCGATCGACCACCCGCGCCAGAACGCGAGGTCGTCGAACCAACGTGCGCGTGCGGCGCTGCGGCGGCGCGCGGCGGCGCGCTCGCCACCCGCCGATGTGCGCGATTGTACCGCAGCAGCGGCATGCGCTGTGCGCGCATCGAGCTCATGGGCGAGACCGAGCCGGTGTTCGATGGCCGTCCAGACCGAGGCGGGCGGCTCGACGGGGGCCGCCAGCTCGGTCATCGAAGCGACGCGCGCGCGCCATGACTCGATCGCCGCATGCACGGCAGCATCGCGCTCGGCCAGTCGCTCCAGGCGCCGGCGTGCGCCGCCGCGCAGCACGCCGAGCGCGTATTCGCTGGCCAGACGGTCGATGAGATCGGGATACCGGTGCAAGTTCACGACTGGCCTCCCAGGCAAAGCCTCAACTTCTCGAGTCCCCTGCGGACCCACGATTTCACGGTCCCGAGCGGCACGCCGAGCGATACGGCGATTTCGCTATGGCTTTGGTCGCGCAGATAGGCGAGGGCGACGGCCTGCCGCTGATTCGCGTCGAGCCCTTTCATGCAGACCGCGAGCCGCCGCGCCGATTCGCCTGCGAGGGCCAGGTCGGCCGGATCGCGTTCGTCGCCCGCGATAACCTCGTCGTACGCTTCGTTCCACTCGGCAAGCGCCGGTGTGCCGTCGGCGGTCACGGCCTTGTGCCGACGCAGGCAATCGAGCGCACGGTTGCGCACGATCGCCGCCATCCATGTGAGCGGTGCCGCCAAAGCCTCCTTGTAATCGCCCGCATATCGCCAGACGTTGACGTAGGCATCCTGCAACGCCTCTTCCGCCCACTCGCGCTTGACCAATATACGCAGCGCAACGCCGAACAGTTTCGCGGACGTAAGCGAATAAAGCGTGCGCAGCGCCGCCGCATCCTGCTCGGCCACACGCGCGAGCAGCCCCGCGAGCACGGGAGGTGTCGGTTCTTCGGCTGGAATTCGTGTCATGGGCGCGCCGGCCGTCGTGGGTATTGGGCGCTATCTTACCGTCGCGCACGATGGCGGCGGCGCGCGGTGCAGCACGGTGAGGTCTATCGGGGCTTCGGTCAGCTCCGAACGAGGACCACGAGCATCACGTCCTCCCGATGGGCCGGCCTCAGCGTCAGCTGATCGTAGACGAGACGGCCCGCCTGCGGATGGTCGAATTCACGTGTGTCGCCTTCGCGTTCGCCGACGTCCTGCGAGGCCCAGTACCGGGCGAAGTCCTCGCTTTCATCGGCAAGCGAATCGATCAGCGTGCGCATCGGGGCATCGTTCAGATGGCGAATCGAATCGGCGCGGAACTGCGCAACGAGCCGTCGCGCACGCGTTTCCCAATCGACGATGAACGTGCGTGCCGAGGGCTCGGTAAATGTGAAGCGCAACAGATTGCGCTCGCGGTGCGGGTCGGGCTCGCCGTCGAGCCAACCGACGAACAGCTCGGCGGCCGGCGCGTTCCAGGCAAGCGCATTCCACTGACGATCGAGGACGTACGCCGGAGTTTGCAGCAGACCGACGGTGGCGATCAGCGAGGCCGGCGCGTCGGCGGCCGCCGGCGCCGGCTCGGCCGGATCGCGTTCGCCGGCAAGCTCGAACAGATAGCCGCGTTCGGCGCGCGAGAGTTGCAGCGCCACGGCGATGCGCGCGAGCGCGTCTGCCGAAGCCGATACGGGCCGCCCCTGTTCGATCCAGGTGTACCAGGTCGGGCTTACGCCGCACAGTTGCGCGACTTCCTCGCGGCGTAGGCCGGGCGTGCGCCTGCGCGGGCCTGCCGGCAAGCCGACGGCCTGCGGCGTGAGCCGCTCGCGGTGCGCGCGAATGAACTCGCCCAGCGCGTGCGCCGGGGTGACGCCCTGCGGCGCATGGGGGGAAGTCGGCTCGGAGCCGGCGTGCGGGGCGGTGGCGGACGGTTTGACCATGTTGCAAAGCGTTAGGAAAAAACGGGGGCGCAGCGATCCGGGTGACTTTCATACCAGGATATCTGGTTGCCTTGTACCGGTACTGGTCGCGGCCTATTGTAGCGGCAGACGTACTCGACCTGCTCATTTGCCGCGGCTTGCCGCTTAAAGGAGACTTCAATGAAGCACCACGATCAGGTGGCCGGCGCGTTCGGCTCGACGGCCGCCGCGTATCTCACGAGTCCGACGCACGCGGGCGGCGCGGATCTGCAGACGCTCGCCGCCGAGGTGGCTGCCACGCCCGATGCCGTCGTGCTCGATCTCGGCTGCGGGGCCGGCCACGTGAGTTTCGCGCTCGCGCCCCACGCGCGGGCGGTGACGGCCTACGACATCGCGCCGCAGATGCTCGCGACCGTGGCGTCAGCCGCCCACGAGCGCGACCTCGCAAATATCGCGACCGAACAAGGGGCGGCCGAGAAACTCCCGTTCGACGATCATGCGTTCGACTGGGTCGTGAGCCGCTTCAGTGCCCACCATTGGCACGATGTGCCGCGTGCGCTGGCCGAGGTGCGCCGCGTGCTGAAGCCGGGCGGGCGGGTGATCTTTGTTGACGTGGCCGGCGCGGACCACCCGTTGCTCGATACGCACTTGCAGGCCGCGGAGCTGTTGCGCGACGGTTCGCACATCCGCAACTACCGCGCGGACGAATGGGTTGCACTGTTTGTGGGCGCGGGCCTCGAGGCACGCGTACGCGAACGGTGGCGCTTGCCGATGGCGTTCGCCTCGTGGGTGGCGCGCATGCGCACGCCGGCCGTTCGCGTGGAAGCGATTCGCGACCTGTGGCGTGCGGCACCCGACGAAGTGAAGGCTTACTTCGACGTGAAGCCCGATGGCTCCTTCATGCTCGACGTGCTGATGATCGACGCGCATTGACTGCGCTGCCGCCGGCGCCAGGTGCTCGGACTCAATCGGCGAGCGCGCCGAAGCGCCGCTGCCAGGCGTCGTGCCACGCAGGCAGCGCGGCGGCCGCCATCGCGGCGCCGACGAATTCGCCCTGCGCGACCTCGCACGACATCGCCTGCAAGGTGCGCCAGTCGTCGAGGTCGTCGATGCCGTGGGCAATCGTACGCATGTTCAGCTGACGCGCGAGGGCAAGGCTCGCCTCGACGATTGCGGTGACCGACTCTTCGCGCCCGGCGCCGCGCACGAAGCTCGTATGCAGTTTCAGTTCGTCGAACGGGATGTCGCGCAGATGTTCGAGCGATGCGTGTCCCGTGCCGAAATCGTCGATGAGCAGGCTGATGCGCTTCAAGCGCAGGCGGGTCAGCACATCGAGCGACAGCAAGCGCTCGCGCGTGATGCGCGTTTCGGTCACTTCCAGTACGAGCCGCGAAAGCGGGAAGCCGGCGCGGGCGGCGGCATCGGCGACGAAGTCGGGGAAGTCGAGCGAGGCCAGGTCGTCCATCGAGAGGTTCAGGCCGAGCCGGAAGTCGTCGCCGAAGCGCAGCCACCGTGCCGCTTCCTCGAGTACGCCGGGCAGCATCCCGCGCGTGAAATCGTTCAGGATGGCGTACTGCTGCGATGCGCTCAGGAAGCGATCGGCCGTATCGAGCGTGCCGTCCGCGCGGAGCCAACCGGGCAGCACCTCGAAGCCCGTGACGCGGCCCGTCGCGAAGCTGACCTGCGGTTGGAAGCAAGGCTGGATCGCACCGGCGGCGAGGGCGGCGCGCAGCGAATCAGGCAGCGTATCGGGCAGCAGATCCGCCAGGTCGTACGTCGGTTCGTCGCGTTTGTCGTCGACGAGCCGTTCGCGCAGTTGCTCGCGCGTTGCCGGTTTTGCGAGCGAGCCTAGCACCTGCAGGCCACGCGAGCGCGCCAGCTTTTCGGCACTTTTCAAAATGCGTTTGTCTTCGCCGCTCACGAGCACGATGCGACCCTCGTAGCCGCGCTCGACGAGCTGACGCAGAAATTCGATGCCGTCCATTTCCGGCATCTGCAGATCGGTGAAGACAACGTCGATCGCACCGTGATCGTGTTCGAGCATCGCGAGCGCCTCGCGTGCGCTCTCGTACGACAGCACGGTCTCGTAGCCGAGCTGCGTCAGCTGCCGTACGAGCACTTTCAGCACGAACGGCTCGTCGTCGACGACGAGGATTTTGCGCGGGCGGTTCTCCGGCTCGTCGCCCGCGCCGGGGGCTCGGTGTTGCGTGTCCATCTTCGAATCCGTACTGCGCATGGTACTGCCCTGGGACCTGCTTCAATGCTGGCCGCTTGCGCGGATTACGACGCCGTCGCGATTTGCAGCAGCAGCCGCAGTTTTTCGAGCAGCGTGCTCTTGTCGAACGGTTTGACGAGAAAGTCGATCGCACCGGCCTTCAGGCTTTCCACTACGACCTGTCGCTCGCTGTGCCCCGTCACCATGACGATCGGCACATGAGCGAATTGCGCGATCGCCTTGATCTTGCGCGTGGCCTCGACACCGCTCGTGTCGGGCAGGCCGACGTCCATCAGCACGAGGCTCGGCTTGTATTCCCACATCTTCTGCTGCGCTTGCTCGCCGGTCGAGGCGAACACGACCTGGATGTCCTGGCCCGCAACCAGCCGCGCGAGCAGTTTCTGCTGGAATTCGTCGTCTTCGACCATCAGCACGACGGGCTTCTCGGGCAGCACCAGCCGCTCAGGCGCACTGGTCGCGGCGCGCGGCGGTGCGAAACCGGGCGCA
>CBJMQH010000211.1:0-8711 GCA_966431825.1 uncultured Trinickia sp. | reverse complement strand
ATCACGATGCGCCTTCACGAACGCCGTCACCGTCTGCGGCGCGCCGAAAAGCGCGCGTGCAGCCCCGGGGCGCTGACACTACCCCCCAAAGAACTCGTGCGGATAGCGGCCGAGGGGATGTGCATTGATCCCCACGCGCTCGAGCATCGCGCGCACGCGTGCGCGCACCTCGTCGCGACCCATGCCGCTCCGGTGCGTCACGAGCGGCTCCGCAACGACCCGCTCGATCGTCATGCGCGGATCGAGCGAGGCAAGCGGATCCTGAAAGATCATCTGCACACCTTGGCGCAGCGTCGCCAGCGCACCTGCCGGTCGCTTGCCCGCACGCACCGTCTCCGCATCGAGCCAGCGGATACTCCCGTGCGTGACCGGGGCCAGCCCGACGATCGCGCGCGCCAGCGTGGATTTGCCGCAGCCCGATTCGCCCACCAGCCCGACCGTCTCGCCGCGCCGCACGTCGAACGACACGCCCGCCACGGCATGAACGGACGCTTTGCGCCGCCACATCGCCCACGCGGGACCGTCACGCTTGACCGGGAAGCGGACTTCGAGATCGCGGACCGCAAGCAGCGGTGCGCTGTCATGTGCGGCAAATGCGCGCGTCGACGTGTTCACCGGGCATCCTCCTCGAATACGGACACGGGGCGATGGCAGGCGCGCGAGACGCCGGTTGCCGCATCGTCCACCACAAGCGGCGGCCGAGTCTCGGTACAGCGCGCCACGGCATAAGCGCAGCGGCGCGCGAACGCGCACCCCGCCACCGCCTCGCCCGGCTGCGGCGGCTGGCCTGCGATGGTGACGAGCGGTGCATCGCCGTCGGCATCGAGCCGCGGCAACGCCCGCATCAATCCGATCGTATAGGGGTGAGCGGGCGCGGCGAACAATTGTGCGGCCGGCGCGCGCTCGACCGTTGTGCCCGCATACATCACCATGACATCGTCGGCCAACCCTGCGACCACGCCCATGTCGTGCGTGATCAGGATCACGGCCATCCCCTGCTCCCGACTAAGTTCACCCAGGAGGTCGACGATCTGCGCTTGCACCGTGACGTCGAGCGCGGTCGTGGGCTCGTCCGCGATCAGGATGCGCGGCTCGGTCACGAGCGCCATCGCGATCGTCACACGTTGGCGCATGCCGCCCGAGAACGCATGCGGATACATGCCGATGCGCCGTGCAGCGTCAGGAATGCGCACGCGTTCGAGCGCCGCGATCGCGGTTCTGCGCGCGTCGCGCCGCGTCATGCGCCGGTGCGTCTGGAGCGTCTCGGTCATCTGCCGCTCGATCGTGAGGAACGGGTTCAGCGAGGTCATCGGATCTTGAAAAACGACGGCGATCCGATCGCCGCGCAGACGATTGAGCGCGCGCGCAGACAGCGCGAGCAAGTCGCGCCCCTCGAAGTGGGCAGTGCCGGCGACACGGGCATTTCCCGGTAGCAGCCCCAGCAGCGCCATCATGGTCTGCGTCTTGCCCGACCCCGATTCGCCGACGATGCCGAGCGTGCGTCCCGCTTCGAGCTTGAACGACACATCGTCGACGGCCGTGACGCACGTGCCGTCTCGCCGCGCGAAACGCACGCTGAGCCTATCGACTTCGAGCAACGCGCGACCGTCGGCATCCGAGACGGGCAGCAGCGAATGAAGAGCCGGTCGTTCCATGTCACTTATCCTTGGGATCGAACGCGTCACGCAACCCGTCGCCGACGAAATTGACGCAATAGAGCGTCACGCACAACATGGTGGCAGGGCACAGCAACAACCACGGCATTGCTTCGAGCTTCTGCGCGCCGTCCTCGATCAGCACGCCCCAACTCGTCATCGGCTCCTGCACGCCGAGACCCAGAAACGAAAGGACCGATTCGGTCAGCACGATGCCCGGCACCATGACCGTCGCATAGACGACCACGACACCGATAAGATTCGGCACGATGTGACGCGCGACAATCGCGTGTGGTGCAACACCCGTTGCGCGCGCCGCATCGACAAATTCCCGCGTACGCAACGACAGGGTCTGACCACGGACGACACGCGCCATGTCGAGCCATGAAAACGCGCTGATGGTCAGGATAACGAGATAAAAGGCTCGCCCGAAAAGCGTCATCATCAGAATGGCGATCAGCATGTACGGAATCGCATACATCATGTCGACGATCCGCATCATCACGGCGTCGACGCGACCACCGAAGTAGCCGGCGCAGGCACCATAGGCCACGCCGAGCGAGCCGGCCACGACGGTGCCGAGCAAGCCCACTTCGAGCGACACGCGTCCGCCCGTCAGCGTACGCACGAGCAGATCGCGGCCCAGTTCGTCCGTGCCGAACCAATGCCCGCCGGCCCAGCTCGGCGCCACGCTGAGTGCGCTCCAATCGCTGGCTGCCGGATCGCGCCCGAGCAGCAAGGGGCCGCAGTAGCAGGCGGCGACGATCAGCACAAGCAGCGCGAGGCTCGCCAGTGCGGCGCGGTTGCGCACGAAGCGGCCGAGCGCAAGCGCGAGCGGACTGTGCGCCCGCGCGGCCGCCGCACCGGCGCCGAAGGCGCCGGGCAAGCCGCGAGAGGGGGTATGTGTCATCGGTTTGGTCAGTAGCGGATACGCGGGTCGAGCAACGCGTACGCGAGGTCGACGAGCAAGTTGAAGAGCACGGCTACGACGGTGGTCAAAACGACGAGACCGAGCACGAGCGTGTAGTCGCGGTTGATCGCTCCATTGACGACGAGTTGACCAAGCCCCGGCAGCGAAAACACCGATTCCGTCACGACGGCGGCTGTGATCGACGAGATTGCGATCGTGCCGAGCAGCGATACGACGGGCATGAGCGCCGGCTTCAGTGCGTGCCGCAGAACGATGACGTGCCCGGGCAACCCTTTCGCGCGGGCGGTACGAATGAAGTTGCTCGACAGCACTTCGATCATGCTGGCCCGCATCACGCGTGCGATCGTCGCCACGTTGATGATGACGAGCAAGGTAATCGGCAGCACGCGAAAGCGCCACGCGCCGTCCCCCCATCCACCGGCCGGCAGCCAACCGTGACCGTCAGCGTGCTTCAGCGCGATCGCGAAAACGAGCACCAACACGGGGCCCAGCACGAACGGTGGCACCACGTTGCCGAGATTGCCGAGCAGCATGACGAAGCGGTCCGTCAAACCGTCGCGCCGTACGGCTGCCACCACCCCCAACGCGATACCGAGCACAAGTGCGATCGGCACCGAGACGCCACCGATGCCCAGGCTCACGGGCAACGCCTTTGCAACGAGATCGTTGACGCCCCAGTCGACGTAGCGAAACGAGGGCCCCAGATCGCCATGCAGCAGTGCGTCGAGGTACCGCAGGTACTGACGCCAGAGCGGATCGCTAAAGTGGTACTTCGCATCGAGGTTCGCGAGCAGGGCCGGCGAGAGCTGCTTCTCGCCGTCGAACGGGCCGCCCGGCGTCAGATGCAAAAGCAGATAGCAGGCCGTGACGACAGCCAGAATCGTCGGCAGCGTCCAGAGCGCGCGGCGTAGCGTATAGGCGAACATCGGGCCCTCGCGTTCAGTGCGCCATGATGTACATGTCCTGCGAGGCGCGCTGATCGACATAGTTCGTCAGCGAATAACCGCCCACGTAGGACTTTACGAGCCGGTCCGCCGAGTATTGGAAGAGCGGCACCATCGGGTAGTCGCGCATGGCGAGCGCGTGCGCATCGGTAAGCAATGCGGCGCGCTTTCCGTCGTCGAGCTGTACGTTCGCATCGCGAATCAGCGCGTCGACTTTCGGATTGCAATAGCGCTGATCGTTCTGGATGCTGCCGCAGCGAAGCACGTCGAAGTAGGACATGGCATCGTTAAAGTCGACGAACCATCCGTCGCGCGAAGCCTGCACCTTGCCCTCGTGCCGCTCCTTGAGCAGTACTTTGTATTCGACGTTTTCGAGCTTTATGTTCGCGCCAAGCTTCGTGTGCCACTCCGACGCGGCGAAGAGCGCCACCTTCTTGTGAAGATCGCTCGTGTTGTACGTCAGCGTGAAAGTGAGCGGCTTGCTATCGGAGTAGCCGGCCTCTTTCAGCAGCCCCCGCGCGTAGTCCACGCGCTTGCTCATCGGCCATGCGGCCCAGTCCGGCACGAACGGGCTCGCCCCTTTCGTGCCCTTCGCGATGACGCCGTACATCGGCACCTCGCCTGTTTGCAGCAGTTTCGACGTGAGCAGATCGCGATCGATCACCATCGAGAGCGCCTGACGCACGCGCTTGTCCTTGAAGACGGGATCCTCGTTGTTGAGACTGTAGTAGTACGTAGCAATCTGCACACCGGCACGCAATTCGCCACCGAACCGGCTGGCGACTTGACTGAATCCGCCCGACGGGATGCTGTACGTGTAATCGAACTGCCCGGCCTGGAACATGTGCATGGCCGTGTCGTCGTCTTCGATTGGCACGTAGGTCACTTTCCGGATGGCGACATGACGAGCATTCCAATAGTTGTCGTTCCTGACCATCACGATATGGTTGTTCGGCTGCCAGTCCACGAGCGCGTAGGCGCCGTTGCTTACGAGTGCATGTGGGCGCGTCCAGGTTGCTCCACCCTTCTCGACGGCCGCCCGGTTGACGGGCGCCATCGTGGCCATGGCGGCGAGCTCGGGGAAAAACGCCGCCGGCGCCTCGGTTTTCACTTCGAGCGTGTATGGGTCGATTGCGTGCACGCCGAGGTTCGAAGGCGGCAGTTTGCCCGCCACGATCGCCTTCGCGTTCTTGATGAACTCGACAAGGACAGTGTATTTCGAGCCGGTCTTCGGATCGACGACGCGTTGCCAGGCATAAACGAAGTCCGCAGCGGTGACCGGGTCGCCGTTGCTCCAACGCGCGTCGTGGCGCAGCGTGAAGACCCACGTGTCGGCGCTCGAACGCGTCCACGATTGCGCAACACCCGGGACGATGCGGCCTGTGGCGTCGATCCGCGTCAGCCCCTCGAAGAGGTCGAGCCCGATCGTGTTGGCGGTCCAGGTTTCGATGTGCGCGGGATCGAGCGATTCGATTTCGGCCGGCACTTGCCGGGTCAATTCCTGCGCGCTTGCAAGCTTGACGTTCGCCGGCACGTCTACCGCAAGCGCCGTTTGCAAGGGAAAGAGCGGGGCGAGCGCGAGCAACACCGCCGCGAGATAACGCGTGGTTTTCATAGGCGATCTTTTCAATTAGAAATCAGCGGAGCGAAAAACCAACCGGAAAGTTGCCAGACGCATAAGAGCACGACGTATTTCCGTATGCAGCTATCAAAAATGGTGGGGGGGGTTGAATGCAATGCAGCAATTGCATCGTATGCACGAGCGCGGAAAGCAGGCGCCTTCCGGTATGGACGCCGATGTGCACCCCACGACGACCGCCGCCGAACTTGCCTAAAATGTCCGCTGGCGCCGCCTCCTGCGGTGCTCAGCACAACCGGACCGGAGCCGACATTGAAAGGGACTCGACATGCGGCAGCCGATATTCGCGTGGGTATCGGCGGCTGGACTTACGAACCGTGGCGTGGGGCGTTCTATCCGCAAGGCCTGGCACAAAAGCGCGAGCTCGAATTTGCGAGCCGCAAGCTGAACTCGATCGAAATCAACGGCACGTTCTATGGCACGCAACGCGCCACGAGCTTCGAGAAGTGGCACGACGAGACGCCCGAGCATTTCGTCTTTTCGTTGAAGGCCCCGCGCTTTGCCACGCATCGCCGCGTGCTGGCCGAAGCCGGTGATTCGATCGAGCGCTTCTTCGCGAGCGGCGTGCTCGCCCTCAAAGACAAGCTCGGGCCGATCAACTGGCAATTCGCACCGACCAAGCAGTTCGATGCCGAGGATTTCGACGCGTTTTTGCGCTTGCTACCGAAAAAGGTCGAGGGTCGCGCGATCCGGCATGCCGTCGAAGTGCGGCATGAGAGCTTCCGTCACCCCGAGTTCGTTTCTCTCCTGCGCGAGCACGGCGTCGCAGTCGTGGTGGACGGCGATAGCCACTACCCGCAAATCGCCGACGTCACGGCACCCTTCGTCTATGCGCGCATCATGGGCACCGTCGAAACGGAAGCGCTCGGATACTCGGATGAGGCGTTGAATGCGTGGGCATCGCGCGCGAAGACATGGGCCGCAGGAGAGGCACCGGATGGTCTCGCGACAGTGGCTCGTTCGGCCAACAACCCTGCGCCACGCGATGTCTACCTTTACGTGATCAGCGGATACAAGGCGCACAATCCGGCGGCGGCGATGGCGCTGTTCGCGCGGATTGGCGGCGAGCAGGTTTGAGCGAGGATGTAATCGCGACCGGCGTCCGGTCCGGAAAGCAGGCTGCAGGAACGCAGGCCTTAATCCAAAAACGTATCCGCGCGCCGCTTCAGCGCGGCCCCGAAATCGTCGAGCCAGCCGATCGACAGCCGCCAGCTCTGCCAATACAGCTCGACGTCGAGGTGGCGGCCCGGAATCAGTTCGACAAGTTCGCCGCTGGCGAGCGACGCAGCAATCATCTGCGTTGGGCACATGCCCCAGCCGAGTCCCATGATGCACGCGCGAAGAAAGCCCCCTACATGCGGCACCCAATGCCGAGGCGGCTCCAGCTCCGCGCGCGTCACGCGGCGCATGAAGCGCGTTTGCAGCGCATCCTTGCGGTTGAACACCACACACGGCGCGACGCGCAACGACTCGCGCGTCACGCCCCGCGCGGCGAAGTAGCGCTCGAAAAAGGCCGGCGTACAAACGGCCAGATAGCGCATCCGCCCGAGCCGCGTGGCACGGCACCCCTGGACGGGCTCCGCCTGGGTGGTAACGGCAGCTTGCACACTGCCGTCGCGAATCCGCTGCGCCGTATGATCCTGATCGTCGATCACGAGATCGAGTAACGTCTGCCGTTCGACGCAAAAGTCCGCCACGGCATCGACGAACCACGTGCCGACGCTGTCGTCGTTGACGGCCACCCGCAACGTCGGCCACGCGGCTTCCGAGCGCAAGCCCATCGACGGCATGCCGCCCGCGAGCTCGGCCTCGAGCAAGCGCACGCGCTCCGTATGCCGGCACAGCAGCGCGCCGGACGGCGTCGCGACGCACGGCTGTCCGCGCTTCACGAGCACACTGCCTACGCGCTCCTCGAGCAGCTTCACCCGCTGGGACACAGCCGATGGCGTCACGTTCAGTTCCGCCGCCGCGCGCTCGAACGAGCCATGGCGCACAACCGCGGCCAGCGCATCGAGCAACGCGTAGTCGAGCATTAGATTTCCTTAATCGGATTTAACTGAATTAGCTTTTCTTACCCAGCCGGACGACGCAGACTACCTCCATTCGCCACGTTCGTCCACCGTCCGCGCCCTACGCACCATCATGAATTGGACCGCTTTCTCTCATGGCGCCGCCCTGTCGGCGTCCCTGATCGTCACGATCGGCGCACAAAACGCGTTCGTTTTGCGCCAGGGCATCATGCGCTCGCACGTGGGCAAGATCGTCACGCTCTGCAGCCTGTCGGATCTGATCCTGATCGCGGCCGGTGTCGGCGGCGCGTCGGCGCTCGCCCAGCGCTATCCGCGCTTCGTCGAGTTCGTGCTCTATGCAGGCCTCGCCTACCTCGCCTGGTTCGGCATCAGCTCGCTCGTTCGTGCGCTGCGCCCCGGTCACGCGACGATAGACGTCAGTGCCGACGGCGTCCCCGCATCGTCTGAGCGGCAACGCGCCTGGCCCGTCGTGCTGATGACGCTGGCTTTCACGTGGCTCAATCCGCACGTATACGTCGACGTGGTACTGCTGATCGGTACGGCCGGCGCGCGGGAACCTGAAGGCGCGAGGCTGTCGTTCGCGCTCGGCGCGATGTGCGTGAGTCCGGTCTGGTTCGCCGGGCTCGGCTACGGCGCACGCCTGCTCGCACCGCTGTTTCGCAAGGCCAGCGCGTGGCGCATGCTCGATGGCGCAATCGGCGGCATGATTCTTCTCGTCGCGGCCGCACAGTTGCCTTAATCACGCTCCGTGAGTCTGGCCCGCGCGCACCGGCTCGATGTCGTAGACATACTGCAACGCGGTCACGCGGGCGCCGCCCACTTCCTCTTCGGTCGCACCGATGCGGCGCCACCCCGTATGCTCGTAAAACGCGACCGCACGGCCGTTGCCTTCGATGACATGGAGCGCCATTGTGCGTTCACCGAGCGTGCGCGCCCATGTCGCTGTGTCGTGCAATAGCCGCTTGCCCACGCCACGCCTTTGAAATGCCGGCAACACGTGCAGGTTATCGACGAGCACGCCGGTACCCGGGTCGCCTTCGCGCAATGCACAAACGAAACCGATCGGCGCGCCATCGCTTTGCGCAATCAGCACGAAGCGCCGTGCGCCGCCGTGCTGCGACATCCGCCGGGCCCAGAACGTCGCACGTTCCTCATCCATTTCGTCATCGAGGTATCGGTCAGGCAGCAGCCCCCGATAGGCCGCCCGCCAACTGAGCGTATGAAGCCGCGCGAGCAGCACCGCATCGGCTGCCGTGGCCTCACGGTAAGCGATCGTGTCTTCGGACATGGGACAGGCCTCCAGGCTCGAAATGTGCGCCGCGCCTCGCAGCAGAGCGACGATTATGCCGCAGCCCGATCGGGTACGCGCGGCGCTGGCCCGTCATCACGGCCTCGATGCCGAGCGCATCGTCTGTGGCAGTGGTTCGGATGAACTCATTGCGCTGCTCGTGCGCGCCTATGTGGGGCCGGGCGACGAGGTGGTGTACAGCCGGCACGGCTTCCTCATGTACC
>CBJMQH010000210.1:0-8717 GCA_966431825.1 uncultured Trinickia sp. | reverse complement strand
CAGCGTGGTCGCGGAGCGGCGACGATTGCGCAGCAGGTTGCGCAGGGCGAGGCGTACGGTATTCACGATGCCTCCACCGCGGTTTGGACCCGACGCGTATCGACAATGCGCCCGTCCCGGATCACGACCACATCGTCGGCCGAAGCAATCACCTGCGGGTCGTGCGACGAAAACACGAACGAGCTGGCGTGCTCGCGCTGCATCTTGCGCATCAGCGCAATGATGGCCGCACCGGTCGTACTGTCGAGGTTTGCCGTAGGCTCGTCGGCCAGCACGAGCGCGGGCTTCGTGACGAGCGCACGCGCGATGGCAACGCGCTGCTGCTGTCCGCCCGAGAGCTGGCCGGGGCGGCGTTCGCCCTTTCCGTCCATGCCTACGGCGGCAAGCAGCGCGTCCACGCGCTCGCGCCGCTGTGCGCGTGGTACCCCGAGCAGCGTCAGCGGATATTCGACGTTCTCGTACGCGCTGAGCACGGGCAGCAGATTGAAGGACTGAAAGACGAACCCGACGTGCGCCGCCCGGAAATCGGCGAGCCTGTTGCCGGACATCGTATCGATGCGCTCGCCCGCCACCGTGACGGTACCCGAGGTGGCGCGGTCGATGCCGCCGAGCAGGTTCAGCAGCGTGGTCTTGCCGCTGCCCGAGGGGCCGGACAGCACGGTGAACCGATTGGAAACAATATCGAGCGACGCGTTGCTGACGGCCGCCACGGCCGCCGCCCCATCGCCATAAGTCCGGGTGACTTGATGCAGACTGGCCGCAAGCACGGCATTCTCCTCGCTGTCATGGTCGTGCAACCACTGTAGCGAGGAGGAAACGCCGTGCTGGCGCGATGCGACGAATCGCTCGACGCACGGATCGGCAGGGGCTTTTGGGCGACGAACGGCCGGGTCGTCAAAATGCAAAGTGCCCGCGTGACGGCGCGGGCACTGGGTGCAGCAGCGAAGGTGACGCGACGCGTCTTACGCAACGGCCTTCGCTGCGTTTCTACCACGCAGCCATTCGAGCGCGAGCAACAGGCTCGTGGAAAAAATGATGAGAATCGTGGCCAGCGCAGCGATCGTCGGCGTGATGTTTTCGCGGATGCCCGTGAACATCTGACGCGGCAATGTCGTCTGATCGGCGCCTGCCAGAAACAGCGTGACGACGACTTCGTCGAACGACGTTGCGAAGGCGAACAGCGCGCCGGAGATCACGCCCGGCGCAATGACCGGCAACGTGATACGAAAGAACGTGCGGGTCGGGTTGGCGCCGAGCGACAGGCTCGCTCGCACGAGGTTGCCGTCGAAGCTTTGCAGGGTCGCACCGACCGTCGTCACGACGAACGGTACACCGAGCGCCGCATGCGCGAGGATCAGGCCGACGTAAGTGCTCGCGAGGCCGAGCGGCGCGAAGAACAAATACATGCCGACACCGACGACGATGACCGGCACGATCATCGGCGAGATCAGCACAGCCATGACGATCGCCTTGCCGCGGAAGTTCGCCTTCGCAAGGCCGAGCGCCGCGAGCGTGCCGAGCACGGTGGCGAGCGCCGTAGCGCTAGGCGCCACGATAAAGCTGTTCTTCGCGGCAAGCCGCCATTCGTCGGAGGCAATCAGGTGCTCGTACCAGCGCAGCGACCATCCGGGGATCGGATAGACGAGGAACGTGCTCGACGAGAACGACAGGGGCACAATCGCGAGCACCGGCAGCACGAGGTAGAGCAGCGTGAGTACCGCCAGCGCTCGGAGCAGGAAATACCACACGCGCTCGGGCATCGAAGTATGCGGCGCGAAAATCGGTTTCGACAGTTTCATGGCTTCGGTTCGACTGAAAGCGGCTTCGGTTCTGGGTCGACGGACCGCGGTGCGAGCCGCGCGCCGCCTGCCCTGCGGATCAAAGGCTCGGCTGTGCACGGGCAAAGCGCCCGTAGACGGCATAGAGCACGAGCGTCGCGGCGAGCAGCAGGCCGCCCAGCGCACAGGCCATGCCCCAGTTGATCGTCACGTTCGTGAAGTAGGCCACGTAGTAGCTGACCATCTGGTCATTCGGACCGCCAAGCAATGCCGGCGTGATGTAGTACCCGATCGCAAGAATGAAGACGAGCAGCGCACCTGCGCCGATGCCGGGGTACGTCTGCGGCACATACACGCGCCAGAAGGCGGCGAACGGATGGCTGCCGAGCGAAACGGCCGCGCGTTGATAGGTCGGCGGGATCGACTTCATGACGCTATAGAGCGGCAAAATCATGAACGGCAGCAAGATGTGCGTCATCGAGATGTAGACGCCCGTCCGGTTGAACAGCAGCGCGAGCGGCGCATGGGTGAGACCGAGCGCCTGCAGCGCGCGATTGATGAGCCCCTCGCTTTGCAGCAGCACGATCCACGCGGCCACACGCACGAGGATCGACGTCCAGAACGGGATCAGCACGAGCACCATCACGAGGTTTGCACGGCGTGCCGGCAGCGTCGAGATCCAGTAAGCGAGCGGATAGCCGAGCGCGAGCGCAGCGAGCGTGACCACACCCGCGATCACGAACGTGCGCACGAATACGCTCAGGTAGATTTGTTGATCGGGGTCGGTCGCCACGATATGGCCGAACGCATCCTGCCGATGATCGAGCGATGCGAGCAAATAGAACGGCGAATATCGCGAACCGTTCTTCGCGATGGCCTGCCAATAGGCCGGCTCTGCCCAGCGGCTGTCGAGCGCGATCAGCTTCGCACGCACCGCATCGGGCGGCAGGGCGTGCCCCGCATCGTCGGTGAGCGGCATCGCGCGCGCCGTCTTTGCCACGAGCGAGCGGAAGCCGGCTATCTCGACATTGAGCCGACGTGCGAGGCCGCCCAGCGTTTCGCCGGCGGCAACGTCGGTCAAATCATGCGCGAGCGCTGCATAGGCCGCATCGGGAGGCGCGCTCTTGCGGTCCCAATCGCGCAGCTGCGCTGTCGTCTTCGGCAAGGCGTCGACGATCTCAGGGTTTTGCACGGCGCGCGTAAGCAGCGCAGCGATAGGCACGACGAAAACCAGCAACAGAAAAATCGCAAGCGGCGCGATGAGCAGCAGTGCCGCCGCCTTCTTGCGTGCCTGCGCAGCCTTCAGTTCGCGCTTCAGGGTCGCCGCTGCCGCGGCCTGCGGCTCGCTTGGAATCGTCATCGTGGTCACGCTTGTGTCTCCCTGCTCATTCTCTCGCCGTCGGCTGCTTTCTCGCGCCGCCCGTCAACGGCGGGCGGCGCACGTGCAGCATGAGGCTTCGGTTACGCCGCGTCTTCGCGACCGTGCGTTGACGCGACTCGACGCGTTACTTCGACGCCCACGAAGCGAAACGTTGCTCGAGCTCGTCGCCGTGGTCGGTCCAGAACGCAGCGTCCTGCAGCACTGCGCTCTTGCCGTTGGCCGGCGAGTTCGGCAGGTTGGCGAGCGTCTTCGCATCGAGCGACTTGATCGCCGCGACGTTAGCCGGGCCATAGGCGATATGCTTCGCATATTCGGCCTGCGGCTTCGCGGACAACGAGTAGGCGATGAACGCTTCGGCCTGCGCCTTGTTCGGCGAACCCTTCGGAATGACCCAGTAGTCGAGATCGTAGATGCTGCCGGTCCAGACGACCTTCAGGTTCTTGCCTTCGCGCTGCGCCGCATCGATCCGGCCATTGAATGCCGTGGACATGACGACGTCGCCGGCCACGAGGAATTGCGGCGGCTGGGCGCCGGCCTCCCACCATTGGATGTTCGGCTTCAGCTGGTCGAGCTTCTTGAACGCACGATCCTGACCTTCCTTCGTGGCGAGCACCGTGTACACGTCCTTCGGCGCCACGCCGTCAGCCATCAGCGCGAATTCGAGATTGCCGCGCGCGCCCTTGCGCATCCCGCGCTTGCCCGGGAATTTGCTGACGTTCCAGAAATCGGCCCAGCCTGCCGGCGCCGCCTTCAGCTTGTCGGCGTTGTAGGCGAGCGCCGTCGACCAGACGAAGAAACCGACGCCGCAAGTCGACGGCGACTCGGGAATCAGGTCGGACTTCTTCGCGATCTTCGACCAATCGAGCTTCTCGTAAAGGCCTTCGTCACAGCCGCGGCCGAGATCGCCCGATTCGACTTCGACGACGTCCCAGCTCACGTGCTTGGCTTCGACCATCGCCTTGATCTTGGCCGTCTCCCCGTTGTATTCGATCGCCGAGACCTTCGTACCCGACTGCTTTTCGAACGGCTGATAGTAGGCCACCTTCTGTGCGTCGGCGTTAGCCCCGCCGAAGTTGACGACGGTCAGCTCGGCGCCATGCGCGCTCGCCGCGATACCGAATGCGGCCGCTGCCAAGGCGGCGAATGTCGAGCGGTGCGTCAGCGAAAACTTCGTGCTCATCTCTCTGATCTCCTCTTACTGGTACGTTTTCCGCCGTAGCGGGGGTAGGACTTGCGCGGCTGGGGTGGGTAATGAAAAAAGCGGGAAGCGCGACCGGCTCACGCGAAGACGCGCAGATGCTCGGGGGAAAATTCAAGCGCCACGCGTGCGCCGGGCACATACTGCTCGAGTGCCTCGGTACCGAGCGGCACCTTCACGAAACACTCGTCCTGCTCGGGCAACGCGCAACGCATACGGACGTGATCGCCGTAGTAAATGAGCCCGCGCACCTCGCTCTGAAGCGCGTGCGACGCTGTCGCTCCGTTGTGCGCAGCTAGCCGCAACCGTTCCGGCCGGATACAGGCCACGGCCGGTGCACCCTCGCGCGCCTGACCGATATTGCGGCCCGTGACCGCGGTGCCGTCGCGCAGCCGGATCTCGCAGAACTCGCCCTCGACTCGCTCGATCGTGCCGTGCAGCCGGTTGCTGTCGCCAATGAAGTTGGCTACGAATTCATTGCAAGGCGTTTCGTACAACCGATCGACGGTGTCGAGCTGTTGCACGATGCCCTTGTCGAACACGGCCACGCGGTCGGACATCGTGAGCGCTTCGCCCTGGTCGTGGGTCACATAGACGAACGTCACGCCGAGCTTCTCGTGCAGCGCCTTCAGCTCGTACTGCATGTGCTCGCGCAGTTGCTTGTCGAGCGCGCCGAGCGGTTCGTCCATCAGCACGAGCCGGGGCTCGAACACGAGCGCGCGCGCGAGTGCGATACGCTGCTGCTGACCGCCTGAAAGCTGGGCCGGGTAACGCTTCGCAAACCCTTCCATGCGAACCATCTTCAAGGCGTCGTGCACGCGGGCCGCGCGCTCGGCCGCCTTCACGCCGCGCACCGTGAGCGGATACTCGACGTTCTGCGCCACAGTCAGGTGCGGGAACAGCGCGTAGTTCTGAAACACCATCCCGATGTTTCGCTTGTGCGGCGGCACGGTATTGAGCAGTTGGCCGTCCAGGCGGATCTCGCCGCCCGTCGGAAACTCGAAGCCGGCAAGCATCATGAGACACGTGGTCTTGCCCGACCCGGAGGGGCCCAATAGTGTGAGGAATTCGCCCTGATAGATATCGAGGTCGAGCGCCTTGACGACGAGCGTCTCGCCGTCGTACGTCTTGCGCACGCCGCGAAAGCTAACGATCACCTCTTCCGTTTTCATCGTCCTTCGTCTCCTGCATTTCGTTTCGATTGGCTCCATCTACAAGCGAGCACCGCACCGCATTTGCAATCCAATATAATCGTTCACGGTTCCACCCGACGGAACCATTTCATTATTCCAAAGGGAACCACTTTGGACACGATCATATTGTCTGACTGGCTCGGTGCGCGGCTCGAACGCGATTCGTCCGAACCGATGTACCGGCAGGTGCTGCGGCTTGTGCAGCAGGCGATTCTGACGGGGCAGCTTGCCCCGGGCACCAAGCTGCCGAGTTCACGCACGCTCGCCGAGGATCTTGACATCGCGCGCAATACGGTACTGCGCGTCTACGATCAGTTGACAGCCGAAGGTTACGTCCTCTCGACGACCGGCAGCGGCACCTATGTGGCCGACACGCGCCCCGATACCGCCGCCGTGCGCGCGCGACCCGTTGCCGCACCCCGCACGACTGCGGCCGCAACGGGCGCGGGGGCCGGCGCGGCACAGCCGCGCGCCGTGCTGTCCACGCGCGGCCGGCAGTTGATTCACCGTGCCGGCGTGGCGCCCAAGCAGTGGGGGGCATTCATGCCGGGGGTGCCGGACGTCACCGAGTTTCCTGCGAGGACATGGAGCCGCTTGCAGGCACGGCTCTGGAAGGAGGCGAACCCCGACTTGCTGACCTACGCGCCGGGCGGCGGTTATCGGCCGCTGCGGCGGGCGTTGTCCGATTACCTGCGCGTCGCGCGCTCGGTCAAATGCTCGCCGGATCAGATCATCATCACCACGGGCATTCATCAGTCGATGGACCTTGCGGTGCGGCTTCTGGCGGATGTGGGGGATCGTGCGTGGGTCGAGGAGCCGTGCTACTGGGGCGTGCGCAGCGTGCTGCAATCGGCCGGGCTCGAGCTTGCGCCGATTCCCGTCGACCAGGAAGGCTTCGACCCGCGCGATCGCGTGCTCGAGGCGCCGCCCCGGCTCGCCCTCGTCACGCCGTCACACCAGTATCCGCTCGGGATGGTCATGAGTCTCGCGCGCCGACGCACGCTGCTCGAATATGCGAAGCAACATGGCGTCTGGATCATCGAGGACGACTACGACAGCGAGTTCCGTTACGGCAGCCACCCGATTGCGTCGCTGCAGGGGCTCGACGAGGCCGGACGCGTGATCTACGTGGGCAGCCTCGGCAAAATTCTCTACCCGGGCTTGCGCATCGGCTACATGGTGGCGCCCGAGGATCTGGTCGACACGTTCCGAACGGGCCTGGCCGAGCTCTACCGCGAAGGGCATTTGATGCACCAGGCCGTGCTGGCGGAGTTCATCATGGACGGGTACCTGACCTCGCACGTGCGTCGGATGCGCGCGCTCTACGGCGAGCGCCGCCAGATTCTGATCGATGCGATCACGGCCCGTTTCGGCGATGCGCTGCCCGTCATGGGCGACGAGGCAGGGCTGCATCTCGTACTCGGCTTGCCGTCGAAAGTCGACGATCGAGCCGTGACCTCGGCCGCTTACGATGCCGGCGTGATCGTGAGGCCGCTGTCGACGTACTACAGCCACGACGACGCGGCCATGCAGGGGTTGTTGCTGGGTTATGCCTGCGTGCCGCATGAACGCATCGGGCCGGCATTCGACGCGCTGGCCGCCGTGATCGACCGTCAAATACAAGCGGCAGGCCGCGCAGTCCGAACGGCGTGAGCGCCGCAGCCTAGGCGTGAGGCCTAAGAACCGATTTCAGCGCGGCCCGGCTCAGGCCGGCGCGCAGCGTCGTGCTCGAGCAGCGCAGTTTGACGTTTGACGAGCATCGACAGCAACCCCTTCAGGTCCTCCATGCCCCGGCTCGCCAGCACGTCGAGCACCGGTTGCGATGCAGCGGCATGGCGGGGCAGCAACAGAATGCACCCCCCACGCATCTGAGCGGAGCCGTCCAGTACGTAGGCTTCGCCGAGGATATCGGCGCAGGCGGCCCGCGCAACCGCCACCAGGCCCTCGGGCACGAAGATCGTGGCAAATCGCGCCGTCAGCCAATCGATCACACGCGGGTCCAGGGCATGGACCGCGACGACCTGCTCACCGTGCCCCTGCTTTGCGCCCGGGCGCAAAGGACGCGGCGCCGGCCTGTCTTCCCACAGCTGAACGATCAAGCCGGCCGCTTCGCGCGCTGCAAGCGGCGCGTCGATCTGCTCGACCGCGCGGCCAAGACATGCACGCATCTCGCCGGCGGCCTCCTCGAGATGTTCGAGCGCCACATAAAGCGTCCGCACGGGCGGCCCGTACGGCGAGGCGATCGCTGCATGCGCGAAACGCCCCAACGAACGTTTGCCCTGCGGCTTCGAGCCGTAGACCTTGAACAGGGGCGCGCCGCTCGCTTGCACGAGCAGGCTCGTCCACGCTTGCACCGGATTCGGTTCGCGCAGCGCGTCCGCGGGAAACGCGTCCAGGGCGGTGACGAGTTCCGCCCAGGCCTGCGCACGGCGCACGGCCGAGGCGGGGATGCGGCCGGTCCAACGATGCCATCGCGGCCATTGCTCCCGCTGCAGCACACTTTCGGGGACGGGCGAAGACAAGCCCGCCTGAAGCGCGGGAAGACGAAGAGGAAGCGATTTGGGGTGATTCATGAGAAGCGATGTCATCGTTCGAAGAGGCGCGTGCCGACGAATATCGTCAGATAAACATTGAATCATATCGCGCGACCGGCTGCGGTCACGAGACGGCGTTTCCGAATAAAAAAGAGTAGTGCATGTGAAATACACAAAGCCGACAAAATCGGAAATTGGCTCTTTCAATAAGGTTTGCTAACTTTCAAAAGTCTGATCGATTGCGGGGTGGGCAACCAGGGCCCGGCGGGGGAGCCGGCGAAGCCGACCCGCCCCTGCCGGGGCTCGAAGCCCGATCCGGCTCTACCGAGCTTCCACCAGACATCGCCTCATACTACGTTGGTGCGCAGCACAAAAAAAGGCCTTAAATGCGGGAAATGGATAATTTACAAATTGAAAAACCTTGAAGCATTAGCTCACTTTAATTCGGACTGCTTTCGATAAATGGAAGTTGGAAAGCAGGATCGACAATTGACGAAAGACGATCGAAAGCTAATGCAAGGGCAAACGGGAAGGATGTCCGCTTCGGCACCAAACCTCTGTGGTATCCCGGTAAGATCGACTGCCCGGATCGGCACACTCCGCCCGTGCGTCGATATCGTCGGCCGCTACGGC
>CBJMQH010000209.1:0-8724 GCA_966431825.1 uncultured Trinickia sp. | reverse complement strand
CGCGGATTGGTCGCCAGCGCCGTGGCGGCTCCCTCCAGCGCCAGCTCACCCGTTTCGAGCACGTAGCCATAGTCTGAGATCTGCAGCGCCGCGCGTGCGTTCTGCTCGATGAGCAACGTCGCCACGCCCGTCCCCCGAAGCGCGGCAATGATATGGAAGATCTCTTTCACGATCAGGGGCGCAAGGCCGAGACTCGGTTCATCGAGCATCAGCAGATCCGGTTTGCCCATCAGCGCCCGCCCGACTGCAAGCATCTGCCGCTCGCCGCCCGACAGCGTCCCTGCCGCCTGTTTGCGCCGCTCCTTGAGGCGCGGAAACAGCTCGAAGACGTGAGGCAGCTGATCGAGATACGCGGCCTCGCCGGCCCGTTTGCGGCGATACGCACCAAGAACCAGGTTGTCCTCCACCGTCATCGTCGCGAACAGCTCGCGCTTCTCGGGGACCAGACACATCCCGCGCGCGACGCGTTGTTCGATCGGCAGCACACTGACTTCGGCCCCGCGATAGCGAACGCTGCCGCTCGCGTGCCCGCGCGCGGGCAAGGCACCCATCACCGCATTGAGCAGCGTCGACTTGCCGGCCCCGTTCGGGCCGATGACGCTGACGATTTGCCCGGGTGCCACGTCTATCGAAGCCCCTCGTAACGCCTCGACCTTCCCGTATCGGACCGACAGTCCCGAGACCGCCAGCACCGGCGCGATAGCTGTTTTGCTCATATCTATTCCACCCCGCCGAGGTAAGCCTCGACCACTGCCGGATCGTTCTGCACATCGCGCGGCAACCCGTGTGCGATGCACGCGCCGAACTCCATGACGACGAGGTGGTCCGCCAGATTCATGACGAAGTCCATATCGTGTTCGACGAGCAGGATGCTCATCCCTTCTGCGCGCAGCTTGCGCAGCAGCCCCGCCAGCTGCTGCTTCTCCTGGTAGCGCAGCCCTGCGGCCGGCTCGTCGAGCAACAGCAGCGTTGGATCGCAACAGAGCGCCCGAGCGATCTCTAGGATCCGCTGCTGTCCGAGTGCGAGACTGCCCGCCTCGTCGTTCATATGGCTTTCAAGCCCGACACGCCGAATCTGCTCAGCGGCTTCCGCCATCAGGCGCCCCTCTTCGCTCGCGTTGAGACGCGCAAGGCTGCGCCACACGCCCGCGCCCCCGCGCAAGTGCGCGCCCAGCGCGACATTCTCGAGCACGGTCATGGCGGGGAGCAGCTTGACGTGCTGGAACGTGCGGCCGATCCCCCGCTTGACGATTTCACGTGAAGTGAGCGCATCGATCCGTTCGCCGGCGAAATGGATGGCGCCGCCCGTTGCGCGCAGCACGCCGGTGACCAGGTTGAATGTCGTCGACTTGCCGGCGCCGTTGGGTCCGATAAGCCCGACGATCTGCCCCGCCTTCACCTCGAAACTGACATCGTTGACGGCAACGAGCCCGCCGAATGTCTTGCGCGCGCGATCCACGACAAGCAGCGGCGTGCCTGCCACGGGCTTGGCACGCCGCGGCAGCGGCGTTGCGTGCGCCGGTACATGGGCGCGCGGCCCACGCGGGAAGAAGCGCGCGACGTACGGCCAGACACCCTGCCTTGCATACTGGAGCAGCAGCACCATGAGCAGGCCGAACACGACGATCTCGAAGTTGCCGCTCTCGCCGAGAAGCTTCGGCAACAGGTTTTGCAAGTAGTCCTGAACGAGGGTGAGAATTGCCGCGCCCAACACGGCCCCCCAAACGTGGGACACACCGCCGACGACGGCCATGAACAAATACTCGATGCCGTGATTGAGCCCGAACGGCGTCGGGTTGACCGCGCGCTGCAAATGCGCGTAGAGAAAGCCCGAGATCGATGCGAGCACGGCCGCATAGACGAAGATGACGACGCGCATCCAGGCCGTATCGACGCCCATCGCTTCGGCCATGACTGCCGCACCGCGCAGCGAGCGGATGGCGCGCCCGGGACGGCTGTCGAGCAGGTTTTGCACTGAAACGACCGCCACCAATGCGACCGCCCAGATCAGGTAGTAGACGCTGCGCCCCGACGCCAGCCCCACGCCGAACAATCGCAAGGCCGGGATGCCGTTGATCCCGTCGTACTTGCCGAGCCACTCCAGGTTGCCGAACAGGTAGTAGAGCGACAGGCCCCAGGCGATCGTGCCGAGTGGCAGAAAATGCCCCGACAGCCGCATCGTGACGCCGCCGATCACCAGCGCGACGAGCGCCGTCACGGCGATGCCCGCCACAAGCGCAAGCCACGGCGAGACGCCGTATTGCGTCGTCAGGTAGGCGGTGGCGTAAGCGCCTACGCCGACGAACGCGGCCTGGCCGAAGCTCGTCATGCCGCCAATGCCGGTCAGCAGCACGAGCCCGACCGCGACGATGGCATAGAGGCCGATATAGTTGAGCAGCGTGATCCAGTACTCGGGCACATGCACGGGCCCCGGCAACACCGGGAGCACGAACAGCGCGACGAGGAAGAGCCGGAAAGGCGTGTTCTTGAGCAAAAGACGTTTCATGTGCTCACTCCTCTTCGTCTTCGACATGCGGGCTGACGACGCTGCGCCACAACAGCACGGGGATGATCAGCGTGAAAACAATGACCTCCTTGTATGCGCTGGCCCAGAACGACGAATACGATTCGAGCAAGCCGACGAAAATCGACCCGGCCGCCGCCAGCGGATAGCTGACGAGGCCCCCGATGATTGCGCCCACGAAACCTTTGAGACCGATCAGGAATCCCGAGTCGTAATAGATCGTGGTCAACGGTGCGACGAGTACGCCGCAGAGCACGCCGAGCCCGCTCGCCAACGTGAACGCGAGCCGCCCCGCCTGCGTCGTACCGATGCCGACGAGCCGTGCGCCGAGCCGATTGACGGATGTCGCGCGAAGCGCCTTGCCCGACAACGTGCGCTCGAAGTAGACGTAGAGCGCACCGATCAACGCGATCGCCGTCACGACTACCCAGAGGCTTTGACCCGAGACCGACAAATTGCCGAGCGTGAACGAGGCGTCGCTGAAGGGCGTCGTGCGCGAGCCCTCGGCGCCGAACATCAGCAAGCCGAGACCGACCAGCACGAAATGGACGGCAACCGAGACAATCAGGAGCAGCAGCGTCGTGCCTTCGGCGATAGGCTCATAGGCGAGCCGATAGATGAACGGGCCCATCGGCACGACGATCGCGAGCGTCAGCGCGACCTGTGCGAGCATCGGCAGCGGCAGGCCGTAGACATGCTGCGCCACAGCATAAACGGCGAGCGGCCAGAGCAAGTACTTGCCGCCGATGACCGCCAGTGCGCGCGGCAAGCCTTGCCGGCGTTCGCGGCGGCGCACGAGCTGGAACAGTTCTGCTGCGCAGCATGCGGCGCCGAGCGCGACGAGCAATAGCGCCGTCGTCGGGAATTTCTGTGTCTGCAGCATCGCGAGCGTGAGCGCGCCGTACGACACGAACTCCCCCTGCGGGATGAAGATGACGCGCGTTACTGAAAAGACGAGCACGAGGGCGAGCGCGAGCAGCGCATAGATTGCCCCCGTCGTGATGCCGTCTTGCGCGAGAATCGTCGCGATCGAAAAATCCATACTTCCTCTGGTTCTAAACGAACGGGCGAAGCACGCGCGCGTCCACGTCCATCTCGACATGCCGCGCCGCTACTTCGCCCGCCGGTGCCGCCACGCTTCGCTAGGACCTGCTCGCCTCGATTACCCGGTCGCTTACTCGCCGATCAGCTTCCATTTGCCGTCGCTCACCTGCACCATTACGCGTGCGCGTGCGTCGAGCCCGTTGTGGTTCGTCGGCGTCATGCTGAAGATGCCGTGCGCACCAGGCAGAGCCTTCATGCCTTCGAGCGCGCTGCGCAGTGCCTCGCGGAATGCCTCGGTGCCCGGCTGCGCCTTCTTCAGTGCCTCGGGAATCGCACGTTGCAGCATCTGCCCCGCGTCCCAGGCATGGCCGCCGAACGTCGACACGCTGCCCGCGCCGAACTTGCCTTCGTAGGCCGCCTTATAGGCGAGTGCCGACTGCTTGGCGGGGTTCGAGGCCGCAAGCTGATCGGCCACGAGGATCGGGCCTGCCGGCAGGATCTCGCCCTCGCAGTCCTTGCCGCAGACTCGCAGGAAATCGTTGTTTGCCACACCGTGCGTCTGATAGACCTTGCCCTTGTAGCCGCGCGCTTTGAGCTCCTTGGCCGGCAGCGCGGCAGGCGTGCCCGAACCGGCGATCAATACCGCATCGGCATTCGTGCTCATGAGCTTCAGGACCTGCCCCGTCACCGACGCATCGGCCCGGTTGTACTTCTCGCTGCCGACAAGCGTCAGATGATGCGCAAGCGCAGCCGCCTTGAACTCGTTGAGCCAGCTTTCGCCGTACGCATCGGAGAAGCCGATGAAGCCCACGCGCTTGATTCCGTTCTTCGCCATATGCGTCGCGATCGCATCGGCCATGAGGCTGTCGTTCTGCGGCGTTTTGAAGACCCACTTGCGCGTCTCGTCCATCGGCTCGACGATTTTTGCCGATGCCGCCAGCGCGATCATCGGCGTCTTCGCTTGCGAAACGGGGTCGAGCATCGCGAGCGAGTTCGGCGTGACCGTGGAGCCGACGACCGCATCGACGTGGTCCTCGTCGATCAGCTTGCGCACGTCCTGTACGGCCTTGCCCGTATCGGTGCCGTCATCGAGAACGATGTAGTCGACATGCTTGCCGCCGATCTCCTTCGGCAGCAGATCGATCGTGTTCCTTTCGGGGATGCCGAGCGAAGCCGCCGGCCCCGTGGTCGACAGCACCACGCCGATCTTCACCTGGGCAAACGCCGCGGCGGTGCCGCACATCAAGGTCATTGCAACGCCGTGGCGAATCCATTGCTTCATCGTCATTACTGATCTCCGTACGCTTCAAACGAAGCGTGTCATCGTGGCCGGCGCAAGCGCCGGGTGAAGGTTTTCAAGCTGGGCGCAAAACTGCATGCGGCGCGTTTTACGTCGTGCGTCAATCATCGGATGAAATACCGACTTCCGGACCATTTTTCCTGCCGGGAAAAACGGTGCGTCGTGCTGCGAGAGAAAATCGAAAACGCGGGGCGTCCCCTCTTTCGGGCCGCTACGTAGACGCGAATCGATAAGAAGGAGAGCGAAAGAGACGACGAATAACCACGCCGGAAGACCGTGGCGCAGGATAGCGCCGAGAAAAACAGCGCCGAGAGATGGAACCGGCACCGGCCCAGGGCGAACCGGCATCGCGCGCGTGCGAACGGATGCGTGGATATTGGACCCACAAATGAAAAGCGCTGTTGGAGAAAACTCCAACAGCGCTTTTGCACGGGCACTGAGTGCCTCGATTGTCTCCTCGTTCTCCACCTGCAAATTCGGTGCATCAGAACTGTGACGAAGATTAAACAACCGGGCGGTATGCCACAACCTAGCACTTTCCCTAGTGGTGCATGCAAGCACGGAATTGGCGCAACATGCCATCACTTATATCGACGTCCGAAGCAATAAAACGCGACACACGATGCGCATCGTCACCGCCATTTCGCCGCCACGACCTACCCGCGCAGCGCGCCGACGCGCGCCACCACTTCGCCTACGATGCCGCGTCGGAACGCAAGCACGCAGGCAATGAAGATGAAGCCGACAACGATCGTCGTCGAATCGCCGAGCGTCGCAAACCACTCGATGTGCGTAGCGGCTGCGAGTGCGTTGCCGATATCGCCGAGCCGGTCTTCAAGCGTGACGATCAGCGCAGCGCCGAGCACGGGTCCGAACAGCGTTCCCATGCCGCCGACGAGCGTCATCAGGATGACGAGGCCCGACATCGACCAGTGGGCATCGCTCAGTGTTTCGAAGCCGAGCACGAGCACCTTGAGCGCTCCCGCAAAACCCGCGAGCCCGGCAGACAGGACGAACGCAAGGAGCTTGAAACGATCGGTGTCATAGCCGAGCGACACGGCCCGCGGCTCGTTCTCGCGAATGGCCGTCAGCACCTGCCCGAACGGCGAATGCACGATACGTACGATGAGCACGAACGCGAGCACGATCGCAACGAGCACGACGTAGTAGAGCGTCGTGTCGGACGACAGATCGAGGCCGAACAGCGTCCCGCGCGGCACGCCTTGCAGACCGTCTTCGCCATGCGTGAACGGCGCTTGGATATAGATGAAGTAGAGCATCTGGGCGAGCGCCAGCGTCACCATCGCGAAGTAGATGCCTTGCCGCCTGATCGCGAACAGCCCGACGACCAGACCGAGCAACGTGGCAGCCGCTGTGCCCAGCACGACGCCGATCAACGTAGATAGCCCCAGCGACTGAATGGCATAGCCCGTCGTGTAGCCCGCCGTCGCGAGGAACATGGCATGCCCGAACGAAAGCAGCCCCGTGTAGCCGATCAGCAGATTGAACGCGGCGGCAAGCAGTGCGAAGCAAAGCAGCTTCATCACGAACAACGGATAGACCCCGATCCAGGGCGCCGCGAGAAGGCCTGCGAACAACAGGCCGTAAAGCGCTTTTCTCTGCATCATCGTTCCTTGCCGAAAAGACCCGCGGGCCGCACGAGCAGCACGAGCGCCATGATCACGAAGACGACGGTGGCCGACGCCTGGGGATAAAACACGCGCGTGAGCCCTTCGACCACGCCGAGCATGAGCCCCGTCAGGATCGAGCCCATGATCGAGCCCATCCCGCCGATCACGACCACGGCAAACACCGTGATGATCATCGGCTGGCCCATCAACGGCGACACTTGGATGACGGGCGCAGCCAGCACGCCCGCGAACGCCGCGAGCGCGACACCGAAACCGTAAGTCAGCGTGATCATCATCGGCACGTTCACGCCGAAGGCTTCGACGAGCTTCGGGTTCTCCGTTCCGGCGCGCAGATACGCACCGAGCCGCGTCTTTTCGATCACGAACCAGGTCGCAAAACAGACGACGAGCGATGCCACGACAACCCAGGCACGGTAGTTCGGCAGATACATGAAGCCGACATTCGTCGCCCCGGCCAACGCATCGGGGACGTCGTACGGCTGCCCCGACGAACCGTAGACAGATCGGAACACGCCCTCGACGACGAGCGTCAGGCCGAACGTCAGCAGCAGCCCGTACAGATGATCGAGCCGATAGAGCCACCGCAGCATCGAGCGCTCTATCAGGACTCCGAACAATCCTACGACGAGGGGCGCGATGACGAGCATCGCCCAATACGGCAGGCCGAGGTAGTTGAGCCCCATCCATGCCAGCATCGCACCGAGCATGAACAATGCACCGTGAGCGAAGTTGATCACGTTGAGCAAGCCGAAGATCACGGCAAGCCCGAGGCTCAGGATCGCGTAGAACGATCCGTTGACGAGCCCGATCAAAAGTTGGCTCAGCATCGCCGGCACCGGAACGCCAAAGATATCCATTGCACCTGCCGTCAGAGAGTGAACGTGTCGCTTAACGTGCCGAAAGCGCCGCCTACTTCCAGAGCGAGCACTGCGTCTCTGCCTTCGTGCCGAACGCCTGATCGCCGGGGATTTTCGAAATGAGATTGTAGTAATCCCACGGCTTCTTCGATTCGCCCGGCGTCTTGACCTGATACAGATACATGTCGTGCACCATCACGCCGTCGGGGCGGATCGTGCCCGTCGCGTAGAAGTCGTCGATCTTCTCCTTCTTCATCTGCGCCATGACCTTGTCAGGGTCCGTCGAACCGACGGCCTTCACCGCGTTCAGGTAGGCCATCGTCGACGAGTAGTCGGCGGCCTGCAGGCTCGACGGCATCTTGCCCGTCTTCGCGAAATAGCGCTGCGCCCACTTGCGCGACGCGTCGCTCTGATCCCAGTACCAGCTGTCCGTCAGCAACAGACCCTGCGCCGTGGGCAAGCCGACGCTGTGCACGTCGGGGATGAACATCAGGAGCGCCGCGAGCTTCATCGACTTCGTGATGCCGAACTCCTTCGCCGCTTTGATCGCGTTCACCGTATCGCCGCCCGCGTTGGCAAGACCGAGCACCTGGGCCTTCGATGCCTGCGCCTGCAGCAGGAACGACGAGAAATCCGATGCCGAGAGCGGATGGTAGGCATGGCCCAGGACCTTGCCGCCGTTCGCTTCGACCACCTTCGTCGTGTTCTCGTCGAGCGACTTGCCGAACGCGTAGTCGGCCGTCAGGAAGTACCAGCTCTTGTAACCCTCCTTGACGATGGCCGCCCCCGTGCCGCGGGCGAGTGCCGTCGTGTCGTAGGCATAGTGAATCGTATAGGGCGTGCACTGCTTGTTCGTGAGCGCATCCGTGCCCGCGCCGATCGAAATGAACGGGCGCTTCTTTTCGCCCGCGACGCCGTTCATCGACAGCGCCGTGGCCGAGTTCGTACCGCCGACGAGCATGTCGAGACCCTTCGTGTCGATCCACTGACGCGCCGTCGAGGCAGCGATGTCGGCCTTGTTCTGGTGATCGGCGGTCAACAGCGTGATGGGCTTGCCGTTCACCTTGCCGCCGAAGTCGTCGATGGCCATCTGGATGGCCGTCGCACCGCCCTTGCCGTCGATATCGGCATAGAGACCCGACATATCGGTGATGAAGCCGATGGTGACCGTGTTGGCATCGGCGAAAGCCGACTGAGCGACGAGCGCGGCAGCAGCGGCGAAACCGGTCGTGGCGAGGGTACTGACAGCGCGTGCGAGCAACTTCTTCTTCATTGGTATCTCCTTTTGCAGCGCCAATCGCGCTGGTTGTAGGTGTTGCGTGCGTCTGTTGAGGCTCAGGAAGCCGT
>CBJMQH010000208.1:0-8750 GCA_966431825.1 uncultured Trinickia sp. | reverse complement strand
CTTGCGAACAACACGCGCTACGGCCTCGCCGCAAGCGTATGGAGCGAGACGATCGGCCGTGCGCTCGACGTCGCACCGAAGCTCAAGTGCGGTGTTGTCTGGGTCAACGCAACGAACCTGTTCGACGCGAGCACCGGTTTCGGCGGATACCGCGAGTCGGGATATGGGCGCGAGGGCGGCCGCGAAGGTGCGTACGCGTATTTGAAGCCGCGTGCGCTGCAGCGCGGCTCGCTGCGTGTGCCGCGTGTCGGCAAGGACGCAGCCGCGAGTGCGGCGTACGACGAAACGGGTGACGTGCCGAGCGCATTCTCTGCGGCGCCGCACATCGATCGCACGCCCAAGCTGTTTATCGGCGGCAAGCAAGTGCGGCCCGACGGCGGCTACGTGCGCGCCGTGCATGCGCCGGACGGTGCGCTCGTGGGCGAGGTGGGCGACGGCAACCGCAAGGACATCCGCGATGCCGTTGCGGCCGCGCGCACGCATGCGAAATGGTCGCAGATGAGCGGGCATGCGCGAGCGCAGGTGCTCTTCTACATCGCTGAAAATCTGGCCGCGCGTGCGGACGAGTTCGCCAAGCGGCTCGCCCAGTGCACGCAGGTGGGGGCCGGGGAAGCCCGGCAGGAGGTCGAAGCCGCGCTTGCGCGCCTGTTCACCTACGCCGCCTGGGCCGACAAGTTCGACGGTGCGGTCCACACGCCGCCGCTGCGCGGCGTGGCACTCGCGATGCATGAACCGATCGGTGTCGTCGGCATTGCCTACCCCGACGAGGCGCCGCTGCTCGCCTGCATTTCGCTCGTCGCGCCGGCGCTCGCGCGAGGCAATCGCGTGGTCGCCTTGCCGAGCGAGGCCTGCCCGCTGATGGCGACGGATCTTTACCAGGTGATCGAAACATCGGACGTGCCGGCCGGCACGTTGAATATCGTGACGGGTGCCCGCTCGGCGCTGCTTGGAACGCTGGCACGGCACGACGATGTGGATGCGCTCTGGTGCTTCGGGGCGGCGGACGATTCCGCGCTGGTCGAGCGTGAGTCGGTCGGCAACCTGAAGCGCACGTTTGTCGACTACGGTTACGCACGGGACTGGATGCACGCGGACAGTGAGGGTTTGCCGTTCTTGCGCGAAGCGGCGCAAGTGAAGAATATCTGGATTCCGTACGGCGACTGACCCGCGACGCGCGATTCGATAAAAGAAAAGACGAGACGAAAGAGAGGCGACATGCTGAAGAACCTGGATCCGCTGCTGAACGCCGACGTGCTCTATGCGCTGCGTGCGATGGGACATGGCGACGAAGTGGTCGTGTGCGACGCGAATTTCCCGGCCGACTCGGTCGCACGCGAGACGGTGCTCGGCCGGCTGCTGCGCATCGACGTGCCCGACGCGGCCCGTGTCGTGCGCGCGCTGCTCTCGGTCATGCCGCTCGACACGTTCGTCGAGTCGCCCGCGCTGCGCATGGAGGTGGTGGGTGAACCCGATCACCTGCCTCATGTTCAACGCGAGGTGCAGGCCGAGATCGATGCGGCAGAGCGGGGGGCCAGCGTGCGCCTCGCGCCGATCGAGCGCCACGCGTTCTATGCACGCGCCCGGACTGCCTACTGCGTGATCGCCACGGGCGAGCTGCGCGGTTACGGCTGCTTCGTTTTCAAGAAGGGTGTCGTTCTCGCGCCCGATGCACCCTCGGCCGCGGAGCCGCGTCCATGAGCGGGCGCGTCGTCATACTGGGCATCTACGTGACCGATCTCGCGTTTCGCGCGGCACGAATGCCGCTGATCGGCGAAACGATCGCGGGCTCGGGCTTCGCGATGGGGCCTGGCGGCAAAGGCTCGAATCAGGCGGTTGCCGCTGCGCGCGCCGGCGCGCAGGTCGTGTTCTGCACGCGGCTCGGCAACGACGCGTTCGGCGAAATCGCACGCGCGACCTGGGCGGCAGAAGGCATCACGGCACGCACCCGGACGCTCGACGGCGTGCCGACGGGTGCGGCCCACATTTTCGTCGATGAAGTCACGGGCACGAATGCGATCATCGTCGCGGCGGGGGCCGCTGGCACGATGGTGCCGGCCGATGTCGAGGCGATCGAAGCCGATATCGCAAGCGCTGCCGTCTTCGTCACGCAGCTCGAACAACCGGTGAACGTGGCGCGGCGCGGGCTCGAACTCGCGCGCAAGCACGGCGTCGCGACCGTGTTCAACCCGGCGCCCGCCGTGCCGTTGCCCGACGACATCTTCACGCTCTGCGATTACGTGACGCCGAACGAAACCGAGGCGGCTGCACTGACCGGCATCGAGATCGTGACTGAGCACGATGCGCGTCGTGCAGCCGACGTGCTTTTGGCGAAGGGCGCACGCGCGGTCGTCGTCACGCTCGGTGCGGCCGGTGCGCTGCTCCATTCGCGGACGCAATCGGTGCTCGTGCCCGCGCTCGCGTGCGGGCCTGTGATCGAGACGGCCGGGGCCGGCGATGCGTTCACGGGCGGATTCGCGGCGGCGCTCGCACGCGGCGACGACGCGCTGGCTGCGACCCGCTTCGGCTGCGCCGTGGCGGGCCTCTCGGTCACGCGCGCGGGCACGGCCCCGTCGATGCCGACGCTTGCTGAGGTGAACGGGGTGCTCGCCGGCACACCCGGTTGAGCTGAACCGATCGACGCGGGCAATCAGCCTGGGCAGCGCAAGGCGCAAGAGCCGCAGGCAAGCATCAAGCAGGCATCAAGCAGGCATCAAGCGAAACAAGACCGAGGAGCGAAGCGCCACATGAAGTTCGCATCGAAGTTTGCAAGCGGGTTCCGGGACCGGCAGCTCAATTTCCTCGTGATCGTGAACGTGCTCGTGGTGGGCGTAGCGATCGCGCTTTCGCAAGGGCAGTTCGTCGGCATCGATAACCTGCAGTCGATGGGCGGACAACTGCCCGAAATCGGGTTGCTCGCGCTCGGCATCATGCTGTCGATGCTCTCGGGCAACGGCGGCATCGATCTCTCGGGTGTCGGGCTCGCGAACCTCTCGGGCATGATCGCGGCGATGGTCGTGCCGAAGCTCGTCTCGGGCGACGATTCGCCGGCGCTCTACACGGCGCTGTTCTGCGCGATCGTCGTGACGCTCGGCCTCATCGGCGGTTTCGTGAACGGCCTCATCATCGCGCGGCTGCGGCTCACGCCGATTCTCTGCACGCTCGGCACACAACTGCTGTTCACGGGGCTCGCCGTGGCGCTGTCGAACGGGGCCTCCGTGCACGTCGATTATGTCGAGCCGCTTTCCGATATCGGCAACGGCGTGGTGTTCCAGGTGCCGATTTCGTTCTGCATCTTCATCGCGGCCGTGATCGTGCTCGGCTGGCTGCTCAAACGCACGCCGTTCGGGCTGAGGCTCTACCTGATGGGCACGAACCAGCGCGCCGCCTTTTATGCGGGCATCCCGCGCGCGACGATGCTGGTGCTCACCTACACGCTGTGCGGCCTCATGGCATCGCTTGCCGGCCTGATCAGCGTCTCGCACACGTTGAGCGCGAAGTGGGACTACGGCAACTCGTATCTGCTGATCGCGATCCTGATCGCCGTGATGGGCGGCGTCAATCCGGCCGGCGGCTACGGTCGCATCGTCTGCGTGTTCCTGGCCGCGACGGTGCTGCAATTTCTTTCCAGCCTGTTCAACCTGGTGGGCTTCTCGCAGTTCTTCCGCGATTGCACATGGGGCTTTTTGCTGTTGGTTTCGCTGGCCTTCGCCGGCGAGGCCCGCGTGCGTTCGCTGTTCGGGACTGCAAAACAACAGGCGGGCCCCGGCGCGGGCGGCACGTCCGGCTGACGACTGCGTAGGAATCGATGAAGCGGCGGACACACGCGCCTCGGGCGTCCGTTGCGGCAAAGGAGAGGCGAACGCACGTATAAAACAGGAGACACGGAGCATGAAACGCAATCGATTGATCCTCTCGCTTACCGCATGTGCGCTTGCTGCGGGCATCGCCGCGGGCGCTAACGTGGCCGCCAACGCGGCGACGAACGAAACGATCGTCACCGTGGTGAAGGTGACCGGCATCAGCTGGTTCAACAGGATGGACGAAGGGGTCAAGGAGTTCGCCAAGGGCACGCCGGGCGTGACCGCCTACCAGACAGGGCCCGGCAGCGCCGATGCGGCCCAGCAGCTGAAGATCATCGAAGACCTGATCGCTAAGAAGGTGAGCGCGATCGCCGTCGTACCGTACGACCCGCCGACGCTGGAGCCGGCGTTGAAGAAGGCGATGGACCGCGGCATCAAGGTCGTCACGCACGAAGCCGACAACGCGAAGAACACGATGGTCGATATCGAGGCCTTCGACAACAGCGCCTATGGCGCCGCACTGAACGACAGGCTCGCCGGCTGCATGCACAACGAGGGCAAGTGGGCGACGTTCGTGGGCTCGCTCGGCAGCCGCTCGCAGGTGCAATGGGCAAACGGCGGAATCGACAACGCGAAAAAGAAGTTTCCGCAGATGACGCTCGTCGAGACGAATCTCGAGACGAACAACGACGGCGAGCATGCCTACCAGCAGGCGAAGGAAGTGCTGCGCAAGCACCCCGATATCAAGGGCTTCCAGGGTTCGTCGTCGCTCGACGTGCTCGGTATCGGGCGCGCCGTCGAAGAGGCCGGGCTCGTGGGCAAGGTCTGCGTCTATGGCACGGGCCTGCCGACGGAAGCAGGCAAGTTCCTCGAAAGCGGCGCGATCAACGGTATCGCGTTCTGGGATCCGAAGCTCGCCGGCCTCGCGATGAACAAGATTGCGAAGATGCTGCTCGACGGCAAGACGGTCGAGAACGGCGCGAACCTCGGTCTGCCCGGCTACGAAAAGGTGACGGTCACGAAAGGCCCGGGCAAGGGCCTCATCGTGCGCGGTCAGGGTTGGGTCAGCGTCGACAAGTCGAACTACAAGCAGTACAGCTTCTGAGTGCGTGCCGGGGCGCGGTGCTGCGCACGGCAGCGCCGCGCCTGAGTCGCGCCTGAGTCGCGCGGCTGCAGATGGGTCAATCCTGAACGCTCCTTGCCGACGATGAATGAGACGATGACCACCGAACCGTTGCTGCAGGTGCTAGGCGTACAAAAGCGTTTCACGGGCGTGCACGCGCTGCGCGGCGTGACGGTCTCGTTCGAGCGCGGGCAGATTTATCACCTGCTGGGCGAGAACGGCTGCGGCAAGAGTACGCTCATCAAGATCATCTCGGGAGCGCAGCCGCCCGACGAAGGCGAACTCGTGATCGAAGGACGACGCTACGCGCGGCTCACGGCGCTCGAAGCGCTCGCCGCCGGGATCGAAACCGTTTATCAGGACCTCTCGCTGCTGCCCAACATGAGCGTGGCCGAGAACGTCGGCCTCACGGCCGAACTGGCCGAACACGGCGGCCGGCTTGCGCGCACGTTCGACCGCCGCGCGCTGGCCGAGCGGGCCGCGCGGGCCTTGGCCGCCGTCGGGCTGCCTGCCGACGGCGCGTTCCAGGCAACATGCTTCGACGAATTGCCGCTGGCTACCCGGCAGCTTGTCGCGATTGCGCGGGCCATCGCCAGCGAGGCGAAGTTCGTGATCATGGACGAGCCGACGACTTCGCTCACGCAAAACGAGGTCACGAATCTGATCGCCGTGCTGACGACCCTGCGCGCGCAGGGTGTGACGGTGCTGTTCGTCAGTCACAAGCTCGACGAGTGCTACGCGATCGGCGGCGAGGTCATCGTGTTGCGCGACGGCCAGAAGGTCGCGCAAGGTCCGATTACCGACTACACGGTCGCGCAACTCTCCGAGCTGATGACGGGCCGGTCGGTCTCGAACGCGCGCTATCGGCAAGGCGGCGAGCAACCGGGCACGGCTGCCGCCGACATCGTGCTCGATGTACGCGGTCTCGCACGCGGCGATCAATTCCGCGACGTTTCGTTTGCGCTGCATCGCGGCGAGATCGTGGGCATTACGGGGCTGCTCGACTCGGGCCGCAACGAACTCGCGCGGGCACTGGCGGGTGTTGCGCCGGCCGATGCCGGCACGATCACGCTCGCAGGCCGCGCCGTGCGGCTTGCAACGCCGGGCGATGCGAAGCGCGAGCGGATCGGCTATGTGCCCGAGGACCGCTTGAACGAAGGGCTTTTTCTGGACAAATCGATCAGCGATAACGTCATCACGGCGATGATTTCGAGCCTCACCGACCGCTTCGGCCAGCTCGACCGCGCACGGTCGCGAGCGCTGGCGCAGGAAACGATCGACGCATTGCAGATCGCCACGCCGGACATCGAGAGGGCCGTGCAGTCGCTCTCGGGCGGCAACCAGCAGCGCGTGCTGATCGGCCGCTGGCTCGCGATCGATCCGCGCCTACTGATTCTTCACGGGCCGACGGTCGGCGTAGACGTCGGATCGAAGGACATCATTTACCGCATCATGCAGCGGCTCGCCGCGCGCGGCATTGCGATTCTGATCGTCAGCGACGATTTGCCGGAGCTGCTGCAGAACTGCGACCGCATTCTGATGATGCGCAAGGGCCGCGTGGCACAGACGTTCGTGGCCGAGGGCTTGAGCGAGGCCGAGCTTTATCGGTCGCTGCTGGCCGAGGCGGCCTGACCAACGGCGATCCGCGACACGCGAAAGCGAGAGCCGGAGTGGGAGAGTGACGAGCACGATGAACCAGACGATGAGTACGCCCGAGACAATCGAACTTGCAGCGCCGAAGCACGCGCCGAACTGGCGTGCGAAGCTTGCGCGCAATCCCGAATGGTTTACCGCTGCGTTGATCGCGGTGACCACTGTGGTCGTGGCGGTGCTGAACCCGCGCTTCCTGCAATGGGCGACGCTGTTCGACCTGCTGCACTCGGCCACGACCGTATCGCTCTTTGCGCTCGGCACGCTCGTGGTGCTGGCCTCGGGCGGGATCGACGTGTCGTTCACGGCCATCGCCGCGTTGACGATGTATTCGATCACGAAGGCGGTCTTCGCTTACTGGCCCGATGCGCCGTTCGTGCTGATTCTTGCGCTGGGCGCGGTTGGCGGTCTCGTGCTCGGCATCGTGAACGCTTTGCTCGTGCATCGCCTCAAAGCCCCCTCGCTGATCGTGACGATCGGCACGCAGTACCTCTTTCGCGGGATCCTGCTGACGTTTGTCGGCACGACGTTCTTCATGAACATTCCGCATTCGATGGACCGATTCGGGCGCATGCCGCTCTTTGCCTATCGCACGGCCGATGGGCTGCACGCGGTGCTGCCCGTGTCCGTCCTCGCGCTCGTCGTAGCGGCGGGGGCGACCTGGTGGCTGCTGAACCGGACGATGATAGGGCGAGCCGTCTATGCGATGGGCGGCAGCGCGACGATCGCCGAGCGGCTGGGCTACAACCTGCGCGCGATCCGCCTGTTCGTGTTCGGTTATACGGGCTTGCTCGCGGGCGTGGCGGGCATTCTGCACGTGTCGACGAACCGTCTTGCGAATCCGTTCGACCTCGTGGGCTCGGAGCTCGACGTGATCGCGGCGGTGATTCTGGGCGGTGCGCGCATCACCGGAGGCAGCGGCACCGTCGTCGGCACGCTGCTCGGGGTGGCGCTCGTCACGCTCATCAACAGCGTGCTGATTCTGGTCGGCGTGCCGAGCACCTGGCAGAAGGTCATCATCGGTGCGTTCATTCTCGTCGCCGGGACGCTGTTCGCGCTGCGCCGCCGTGCGTGAGCCCCGGCAAAGCGTTGCTTCAGCGGTCGAAGGCGTCGCGGGTGCGGCTTGGCCGCCGCGTCAAGCGCCGCGCTTTCCCCGTTGCTGGCCGTGCTCGGTAATGATGGACTCGAAGTCGCCGATCTTTGCGAACCGCACGGCCTTCACCACGCCGAACTTGCTCGTGTCGGCCACGAGATGCGACTCGACGGCGCTGGCCATCGCTGCCTGTTTCAAGGCGACTTCGTGAAAATTCCAGCAGGTCACGCCGCGCGTGTCGTCGATGCCGCCTGCCGAAATGAACGCCTTGTTGATCCCCATCCTGCGCAGCATTTCGAGGCTTTCCTCGCCTGAGAACGAGTCCGATGACGGGACGTAGACGCCGCCGAGCAGAATCATCCTGACGTTCGGCATGCGCCGCAGGATCTGAGCGATGTTCAGCGAATAGCAGACCGCCGTGACGTGGATATCGGCCGGGATGAGACGCGCGAGCGTCGCGAGCGTCGTGCCGCAATCGATAAAGATCGTTTCGCTGTCCTGTACGAGCGCGGCCGCATGCGCACAGGCCTGCGCCTTCGCCTGCGCGAACTGATCCTTTTGTGCCTCGAGCGAATAGCCGGCGCTGTTCGGGACATTGCTCGCGCTGACGATATAGCCGCCCAGGTAGGTGAAGCGTTCGGGGTTCGCGGCGATATCGCGGCGCACCGTCATCTCCGAGACGTCCAGCAGCGTGGCGGCATCGCGCAGGCGCATGACGTTGTGCTTGGCAAGCGCTTCGGCCAGCGTGCGAAGGCGATCGGTCTTGGACATGGAGGCAAGTGCGGTTGGAGCCGTCACGGGTGCCGCGTCAGCGGACCCGCCGGGGCGTTATCTTCTTATCGAATGGGTGAGCGGATTATAACAAGCCCAGCCCCATGCGGGTACGGGACACGCGTGCCTGGATAGCCCCGGCCAAAGGAGGATTTCCTTACCGAATAATAAATGTCTGCCTACTTCATCACCCAGGTCGGTTTGCCGTTTACTGGTCATATGAATGACTTCCTCGATCTGTGGACCGGCTCTGCAGAACGGTGCACAAATCCTTGAAACCGAACGAGCGCTATGCAACGACATTTCATGTCCC
>CBJMQH010000207.1:0-8865 GCA_966431825.1 uncultured Trinickia sp. | reverse complement strand
CCCTGGGCAGTCATACCCGAACCGGCCGATTCGCCGGTTCCGGCACCGGTCTGCCCGACTTCGCCCGTGCCGCCGAAGCCCTCGCTCGCGAAAAGCTGTTGCATCATCTGCTGCAACGACTGCAGCGTCGATTCGTACAATGCTTCGTAGTTCGCTACGGCGGCGGCGATCTTCGCATCAAGACTGTCGTCTGCATCCGTCGACTCGACATGGGCGGTCGTCGTGCTGACCGAAACGTTTAAACTCATGGTGGCCTCTTCGTGTTGAGACAACCTCATGCGCACCATGCGCACGAGGTCGCGCAGCTCGAGCGACGCCTATGCGTTGCTCCCCGTATGGGGGCGCGCACAGCGTCGCCCTGCTTCCCACGATAGCGGCACGCGTTGTTCGTCTCGCGCGTTTGCGGCGAAATTGCCGGGCAGCCGACGAACGCGCTGTGGGACCCGCCGGGCGCCGGAACGTGTCGGGTGCCGGTGTGCGCACGAACATCCCCGCGCGACATTGGGGGGCGCCCTCCCGTTCATGCCGGTCAAAAGCTGATCGTCGCGGTGATCCTGTCGCTGTAACTGCCCGGTGCGGGCGACGCCTGAGCCGGTACGACGCCGTAGACGGTAAACGCCTGCTCATTGCCCGTGCCGGTGGCCGTCGCCCTCACCGTACCACCCGTCCCATCGCCCCAGGCACTGGTGTGTCCCGCATCGGTATAGAGCTGGTAAGCGATGGTCCCCCCGCCGCCTGCGCGCTGCATCTGACGCGCGGCCACGTCCCCACTTGAACCGGCACTCAGATCGATCCGGTATGCATCCCCATTCGTGCATTGCGCTCGGATGGAGCCCGGCGCGGCCAGGGCAGCACTGAGGCTTCCCGTGTCCGGGAAGACAATGTTCGTAGTGCTGATCAGACAATCGTTGACAACCGTCGCGGTGACAGTGAAAGGAAACCTTGCATTTCCCCCCACCCCCGTGATGCAATCCGGGTCAGCATTTTTTGGTGCTGGAGTCGAGGCGAAACGATAGTCGAGTTCCGTCATCCCCGCCGTAAAGTGTTGGCTGTATTGCGTGCTACTGTTGCCGGCCGTCGGCACGGTAGCCTGATTGCCTGGGATTTTTCCGTAGAACGTCACGACAAAAGTCCCTGACGTCCCGCCTGTCGGCTTGACCAGCTCCGTCGTGGTGCTGAGATACCGCACGAAGGGCTCCCACCTTACGGTGTATGACGAGTCAATATACAAGTCATACGCCAACTGGTTTGCGCCGTTCGTGAGTGCACGGGAGCCGGAGTCCGAAAGGTAGAGGCACAGCTCCGCATACGGTGTCGATGTCGTGGCCGACCACGTGCAGGTCACCGTGGCCGTGCCTGTTACTTGCCCTGACGTGCCTCGAATCGGGCTGAAACTGCCAAAGTTGATAGGCGTCATCGATACGGAGCAGCTTTCCGCATGCGCATTTGCCGAAAACAGCGCCGACAGCCCGAATATCAACATGATGAACGCAACGCGCTTCATCGCTCGACTCCCCTTTCTCGTCAACACACACACCACCAGCAAAAAAACCTACCGAGACGCCGCCTGAAACGCCGCACAGGTCAAGGGTCCGAGCGTCGGCAGCGTCCCATCTGGCGCGCCCTCGTAGACGAACGATGCGCGGCAGCTCATCCCGTCGCGGTCGATCACGAGATGATTCTCGTGTTGCAGATGCTCGATGAACGTCATTCCGTCATAGCCCACGATCGTATCGGCACCGCTTTCGACATGATGTACGCGGACACCCGGCGGCAGTACCTTACCGTCTTCGGCCGTCAGGATCACCGATGCGGCGTGGTACCGCGAAACGCCAAACGTCGCCAGAAAACCTGCGTGCATCTTCGGCACGACGTCCATCGAAGTGGTCTCGATACGCGCATCGGCCGGCAGATTCATACTGTCGATGCTGACGCGGTTGTGCTGATAGGCGTTCAGATCGGGAATCAACAGATAGCCGCTCCGATCGGTTTTGCCGATCACGCGGTTCTCGTGCAACACCGGCACGCCCGCTACGCCGCGCGTGGAGACCACCGCGAAGCTGTCGTCGATCCGACGCGACGGCAGCAGATGGCCGTCCATCGCCACAACGGCCCCGCTCAAATCAAGTGAAGCGCCCACGCGCCGGCCCGCACGCTGAGCAACCGCTGTCGCTTCTCCATACCGTCCGAGGTACTGCCCCTGAGCTTGACCGTATCGAGAGGCGGCCGCGCCACCCGCCTGTGCGCCCCATCCCCAGCCGCCGCCATAGTCCGGCGCGCGCATCGCGCCGACCTGGTAGCCGACCTGCCCGTTTTGCCGGCTTGCCGTGGTGGTCAGCGACGCGTTGTTGCCAAGGTCGACGCTCGCACTGAGGAAAACACCCTCGTCGTGATGCTGGGCAAAGTCCCTGTATGCACTCACCATCAGCGAGCCGATATTGCCCACGCCCTGCGTGAAGGACACCGATCCGATCCGAGACGCCGCAGCGCCCGGCAAGCGGAAGCCCACATAGCTCAGGCCGAGCGACTTGCGGGAGAACAGCGGCAGGGATACGGTGACGCGATCCAAAACCGACGGCACCGCGGCACCTTCCCGTGCCGCCAAGTCTCCGTAGTTGCCCAACGTCCGCTGCGTGTGCATGTCGATCGAAAAGCGCTGTCCGACGAACTGGTAGCCCAGGCCGACTTGTGCACCCGCGAGCCGGCCGGCACTGCCCCCGACCGACGCGTTCACGACGCCGGCCGTACCAAGACGGGCCAGCGCGCCAGCCCCCACATTCTGCAATCCGCTCGTCGCCTCCGCGTGCAGTTCGACCGTCAATTTGTCGCTGATGCCGTAGCGCAGCGAGGCACTGGCCGCCGGCCGCCGCGAATAGTCGAATGACTCAACACCATAAGCACGTCGAACGAACCCGGCTTCGATAGAAAAGCTCGACAGCCCGGCAGCCAGCATTCGGGTATCGACGTAGAATGGCACGCTCGTTTGAACCGTGCGTCCGAGCGCGTCCCGCGTCAATAGTGTGGCTTGTCCGGCGCCCGATATGCCGGGTGCACCGTTGATGACGAACGGGCCTTCCGGAACGTTGCTGCCGTATTGCTTAACGTTGTTCACGTACAGTTCCACGGACGAGGGCACCACCGCGGAGCCTGTCAGGATCGGCACAGGAAAGGTGATGAGATCCGGGCGCAGCGAGAAATTCCGGCTCCATTGCAGCCCACCGATGCGCGTCGACCGGCTCCATTCGAGCGACGACGTGATCGTGTCGCCGAACCGCGTCGTGGTCAATGCATCGGGATCGGATGTGGTCCATGACGTGTCGAAACGCACGTAGCGTCGGCCCTGCCCTTGCAGCGCAGCGACGCCCGTATTACTGAACACGCCAGACTGATCGAAATAGCGCTGCTCGCCCCAGACCGACAGCGAGCCGCTTCGGTCCCACTGCGCGAACGCGTCGTAGTTGAACACGAGTCCGCGGGAAGAAGTCGCCGCGGGCACCGGTGCGAGATCGCGCGCATCGAACCGATTCGGCTTGCGGATATCGTCAGGCACTTGCAGTTCGACGGTCTGAGTTGCCACGTCGTAGCGATAATGCAGGCCGCGAACGCTATCCAGCGCTACCGAGGCCCACCCCGACAACCCGAGCTTCTCGACGAGAATGCCGAGTTCCGCCAGATCGTTCGCCGTCGCCGAAAGCTTGCCCTGAACCTCATGAAAGCGCGCAATCTGCGCCGTTGACTGGCCATTGATGTTCACCGCCAAATATACGTCGTGCTCTGCGAGGCCGGCCCCGTCTGCGCCAGCCAATACCGACGGCACCGCCGCCTGCCCCCATGCCGTGCCGACCGCCAACACACAACAAGCCGACGCGAAGATCGTCAGACTACTTTCGAGTGGTCTCATCTTTTCATTCGCACAACTAAATGCTGACACGGGAAGCCGTGCGACATTTCCTTGTGCGTTCCCCGTTTGCGGCGCGTCGTCAGCCGGCGCTAGTCGACCGTAACGACACTGTCCGTCTTCTGCGAATTGACCGCCGCACGCGCTTTCACCGGACCATGCAGATCGAGCCCTTGCGGCAGCGTCACCTGCCAGCTTCGCCACCGCCCGGCAAGCGCATAGCCGAGCAACCCCGGGCTGACCGCGACGCTCTGACCACCCGCCGTTTCGAGCGTCACCCCGGCGAGCTGGGCCCGCCGCCTCCCCGCGTTGTCGACCCTCAGTGCCCACCCTTGCGGATTGCGGACCAAACGCCAGGACAGCCCGACCGTCATCGCGCCGTCGCCGGGCTCGACAAAAACCGGGATCGAGTAACGCAAACGGATCATGACGCTGCCGCTTGCGGCTGAATCAGGCTGCGGCAACTCGTCGATCACCACCCGGTACCCCTGCTCGGCGGTCACGGCCGTGCGATCGGTTCGCACGAGCCGTACGAGTTGCTCTGCATGCGCGCCGATCTGGATCAACGGCGGGCTTGCGACGAGATCCTGCGTCGTAGTCAGCACATCCTCGCCGTTCTCCTGCTGCCATCGGAACACCCGGACCTGCCCATATAGCGGAACCGTGCCAGGGTTGCTCAGCGTGACACCGACAGCACCGACACCGGGCTGCAGCTCCACCATCGCCGGGGAAATCTGGAGCGTCGCGCCCTGTGCGACCGCGCTGAGCAAGAAACAACAAGCCACAGATAAGCGTGGTGGTTTGGCCATCGACGTTGCTCTTATCAGAAATAAACGGTAGCCGTGGCCGCTCCCGCCACACTGCCCGCATTGAAACCGATGTTGAACGGCGTGCTGGCCGAGCACGACGTTCGAATCAGCGACCGCAGCGCGACTCCCGAAGGCGCCCCATCGATCGCGAGCGCGTTAAGCGGTAATTCGCTCGTCACAATACAAGTCGACTGAACGGTGAAAGAAACCCCGAAACTCGCCGTGCTCCTGCCATTCGAATAGCGCTCGGCGTGGACCCACCCACCCGATGCGGCAAGCAGCAGGCATGCCCCGAACACATATCGCGGTGTTTTCAGATTCATCGCACCCCCGTCGATGAGCAAGTCGCGGGGCAAATACATAACGAATCTGCTCCGTGCAATTATCGTATCAGCAATGCTCTCCGCATGCCAGCAGAGAAAATTAGAGGAACGCAACGAAACGAAAACTCATCACCCCATTCAATCAGTCGCCCCCCCGAAAATTCGACCGCGAAAAATAGATTCATTTTGAGGAGTTTTGAAATTCATTATCGACCCTACAGCGAAGACAGACGACCAATCCGCAATACACCAACCACCGCATTTTTCGAGCGATGAATATTTTTGAGTTTTTCGAATTTGGTGGGCGAACAGGCTCGAGCTTGCCGGCAGTGTGATATGCCGACGCTCGCCGCGGGCGGGCCGGCGGCGAGGCAACGTCTTTACGTCAGAAAAACACGGTCGCCGTGATGGTCGTCTTGTAGGTGTCGGGCTTGGGCAGGCTTTGCACGGGCACCGCACCGTACACGGTGATGTTCTGCATCACCCCCGTGCCCGTCCCGCTGACCGTATCCGTACCCTGTGTCTTGCCCCATGCAACGGTGCGGCCGCTGTCCTGGTAAAGCTGAAACTGGACGGTCGTCGATGTATTGCCCGTGGCCGTACCAGCCATGAGCCGGCCTGCTACCGTGGAGCCGGCCACGTTCCCCTCATCGAGGCCGATATTGTATGGCGTTGTATTGGTGCACGTAACACCGACCGTTGTCTGCCCCGTAATGTTCTGAGACGGCGCACTGGCTGTGCCGAAGTTCAGCGCGGAAGCGCTAACCGCACAACTGGCTTGTACGGTCAGCGTGACGTTAATCGCACCGATGGCGGTGCCATTGGAATACGTTGCCGCTTCCGCCAGCCGCGACGACGCGCCGGATAAGACTATGATCGTCAGTGCATATGAAAGGAACTTTGCGTTCATCGCTTTTCCCCGAAAAATGGTTGGTTGACCGGCCGTACCATGAAAGCGACTGAGCCGGTGTGCCGGCGCATGGGTATCTCATCAACGCCCCTCGATCTCAAAACGGCCTGACGATAGAAATACCGGGAACGTGCAAAGCAAGCGCCCGCATTGCGCGAAATGCGGAAGTCACTAGCGAAACCGCATCTGTCTATTCGTGGCGCTGCGCTTGGATCAACGGCCTGCCGGTAAAGCGCAGCCGTGCGTTGCACGATGCCGTGGCCGGCGCCTGCCGGTATGCAAGGATTCGAACGAAAGCAAAATCTGTTCGTTACGCGGCAACAGATCTCGCCGATGCTTTCCTCTTGGCTATGCGCGCCGGGTACGGTGACAAGTTGAAATCAACTCGACCGGGAGGCACCCATGGGCATCTGCGTATCGACAACTCGATCGACGGCTTCCGAGACGGAAGAGGTGGGCGCCTCGCGCCAAAGCGATGGCGGCCTGCCGGCAGGCCGGGAACGCACGCGCTTTTCGCTGCCGCGCGATACCGCGCTCGCGCCGTTGCCGCGGCGTGCAGCACGCGCCCCGACCGCACCGCGGCGTGAATTCCCCCACGAGGCTGCGCAACCGCTTGCGGCGCATCTCGATGCAGCCGCGCTCGCTCGATTCGCGATGACAAGCCGCGCAACGCTGCCGCTTCTGCAGGATGCACAGCGGCGCTTGCAGACGATAGCCAACGCGGCGACGGACGAAATTCACGCGTTCGCGGCCTCGTGGGCGGTGGGACTCGACGGGCGCTCTCCGGCACTGCGCGCTATTGGTGAGTTGCCCGCAGCACAGCGGGCAGACATTCTTGCACACGCCATCACCGAATACCGGCTGCAAGACTCCGACGAACAGTCGCTTCAAGCTTCCCGCGAACGCTTTTCACGCATTTGCCATCAGATGACCGGCATGAGCGGCCATCCGCGCTTCGCAGAACTCGCGTCCCTCCTTGTGCATGAAGCGCTGCCCCATACCTATCATGTGATCGAGCAATGGCGTGCAACGAATACGGACGAGCCGATTCGATGGGCGCTGCGCGCAATTGCCGGATTGCCGCGAACGCAACGGCGCCCGCTCATCCACTTCATGCGGACCAATATCGTTCAGATGGTCGTCCCTGCCGATCGTCCCGATGCGTTGCGCGTGCTCGACGAGGCCGCAAGACGCTACCCGGCTCTGGGTTGCTGAGGAAAGCGGGGGCTCCAGCACGCTCGCGTACCCCTGGGTTCAACGCTGGCGCAAAGCCGCGCGCACCTGGGCTGCGCTGCCGAGCGTCACCAAGCGCGCGGCCAATGCACGACAGGCCTCGAAGTCGAGCGTGGCGAGGTGTGCCTTGATGGCCGGGATTGCAGGCACGCTGACGGACAGTTCATCCACGCCAAGACCGACAAGGACGGCTGTAGTCACGGGATCGGAGGCCATCGCACCGCATACGCCGACCCACTTCCCGTGCGCGTGTGCCCCCGCAACCGTCAGCGCGATCATCTTCAGGACTGCCGGATGAAGCGTATCGACACGTGACGCGAGCCGTGCGTGGCCGCGGTCTATCGCGAGCGTGTACTGTGCGAGGTCGTTCGTGCCGATCGAAAAGAAGTCGACTTCGCTCGCAATAGCCTCGACGAGCGCGACCGCAGCAGGCACTTCGATCATCACGCCGAGCTTCACTGTGTGCGGATACTTTTCCTGCTCCTCGCGCAAGATCCGCTTTGCCGCAATGACTTCATCGAGATCGGCAATCATCGGCAACATAATGTGCAGGTCGCCAGCCGGCGCGACACGCAGCAGGGCCCTTAGCTGGCTGCGCAAGAGCTCCGGATAAGCGAGGCTCACGCGAATGCCTCTCAGTCCGAGAAACGGATTGGCTTCCTTCGGTAGCGGCAAATACCGTAGGGGCTTGTCACCGCCGACATCGAGCGTGCGGACGACGCATTTGCGCCCCGGGCCGAGCACGTTCAACACTGCGCGATACGCCACGCTCTGCTCGTCCTCATCCGGCGCCTCGCCACGGTCTTCGAACAGAAACTCCGAACGCAGCAGCCCCACACCCTCGGCACCGGCAGTGACCGCCGCCTCTGCGTCGCTGGCATCGACAACGTTCGCGACCACCTCCACCCGGTGGCCGTCCCGGGTCGCGCCCGGACACTGCGCGAATCGGACGCTTTCCCTGCCTGCCCGCGCAATCGCCTCCATGCGCCGTGCAACCTCATTCAGGCATGCCGGGTCAGGATCCGCGAGCAGGGTCCCCGCATCGCCGTCTACCACCGCCACCAAACCATCCTCCAACGCCAGCACACCCGCGCCGAGCCCGCACACCGCCGGGATACCCATCGATCGCGCAAGTATCGCCACGTGGCTCGTCGGACCGCCTCCTGCCATGCAGAGGCCAACCACCCGATCGCGATCGAGCGAAAGTGTATCCGACGGCGTGAGATCGTCGGCCACGACGATCGATCGTTCAGCAAACGTGGGCGTGAAACGCCCGACACCTTCCAGATGCGACATGACGCGCAGGCCGACGTCACGGATATCGGATGCGCGCTCACGCAACAATGGACTGACGTGCTGCGAGAAATGCGCAGCCGTGGATTCGTAGGTGTCATGCCACGCACTTGCCGCGCTGGCACCCGCGCGCAGTTTCACAACGGCCGAATCGATCAGGGCCGGGTCATCGAGCAACGCCAGATGCGCCCCCATGATTTCGGCCTCTGGGCTATCTGCCCCCTCGCCAGCGAAAGAAAGCGCTTCGATTTGCTCAGCCGCGCGTCGCATGGCTGCGAAGAGGCGTTCGCACTCCTGATCGAACGTACCACCGGCCGTCTCGAACTGAAGCGCGCTGGTCGACCATTTCACGATTCGTCCAAGCGCAAGACCAGGCGCAGCCGCTCCCCCGGAAAAGAG
>CBJMQH010000206.1:0-8894 GCA_966431825.1 uncultured Trinickia sp. | reverse complement strand
GGTTGGCACCTGACGAACAGGACCGCTACTACGCCGAAGTCGCCCAAATCGCCACGCGCCTCGGCGCGACGACGGTGCCCGAATCGCGGGCTGCAGTCGCCGCGTATCTCGCAAGTATGAAGAGCCAACTGGAAACGGGACCGCGCACCGACGAAGTCATACGCGTGCTGCGACACGCCGCGCCCGATCGGCCGCTCATGCGGCCGGCCGGTTCGCTCGTATTCAATGCAGGGGTCGATCTGTTGCCCGATTGGGCTCAGGAGAGGCTGGGTTTCGGCCCGATCCAGCGTGCGCGCGGTGCGTTGGCGCGGCCCGGCGTACGCCTCGTCGCGCCTGTGATCCGCTGGGCGCTCGTGAATGGGGTATCGAAGCGTGCACACCGGCGTGCCGAGGCGTCGCCGGTCTGACAGGCGCCCGCTTCACGCCCGTTTTGCGAACCCGTCGTCGTCAGCTGCGTTATCGAGATGCGCGACATCGGCCCAGGCCAACACCTGGAGGCACCCGTCGTCGGCGAATTCGACGCGGTTCACGCTCGTGTTGAGCAGCGCATAGCTGCGCGGCGCGTCGAGCGGCAGTCCGTGGGCGCGGCGGTAGATGCAATCGAGCACGCCACCGTGCGTGACGCAGGCAATGCGTCCACCCGGATGGGCTGCAACGATCGCGTCGACGGCATGGAGAATCCGGTGATAGAACATGCGCGACGATTCGCCCCCGGGCGGCGCAAACCCGGGGTCACGCGTTTGCCAGACCGCATATTCGTCGGGGAACCGCGCTGCGATCTCGGCACTGTCGTGCCCTTGGAATACGCCATAGGCGCGCTCGCGCAGGCCCGCGTCAAGCCGCAGCGTCAGACCGAGTGCCTCCGCCGCCGGCGCGGCCGTCTGCTGCGCGCGCTGCAAGTCGCTCGAATAAATCGCATCGAGCCTCGCACCGTCGCGCACTTCGCGCAGGACGCGCTGAGCGAGCCGCCGCGCCTGAGCGACGCCCGTTTCTGCGAGCGGGATGTCGATGTGGCCCTGGATCCGCTTGATGCGGTTCCAATCCGTCTCGCCGTGTCGGATAAACAGTACTTCGGTCGACATGGAGCGCCTTTAGAGATTAGCCGCGAGCCTGCAGCCAGAACGTGACGGGGCCGTCGTTGACGAGCGAGACCTGCATGTCGGCGCCGAACTCGCCCGTTTCGACGATCGGGTGCCGCTCGCGTGCAGAGGCGACGAAATAGTCGTAGAGCCGCTTCCCGTCCTCGGGCGCCGCCGCCGGCGTGAAGCTCGGGCGCAGCCCGCTTGCGGTATCGGCCGCGAGCGTGAACTGCGAGACGACGAGCAGACCGCCGGCGAGGCCATTGCCGTCGATGTTCGTGAGCGGCAGATTCATCTTGCCCGCCGCGTCGCTGAAGACGCGATAGGCCAATACCTTCGCGAGCAGTTTGTCGGCCTGCGCTGGCGTGTCGCCACGTTCGGCGCAGACGAGCGCGAGCAATCCGGCCCCGATCTCACCGGTTACGCGCCCATCGACGCGCACGTTCGCACCGCTTACGCGTTGAATCAGCGCGATCATGCAGTCAGCGTGACGCGCGCGAAGCGGCGCTTGCCGACCTGGACCACGTATTCGCCGGCGGCGACGCGCAAGGCCTTGTCGGAGACGGTCGCCCCGTCGATCTTGACACCGCTTTGCTCGATATTGCGCAGCGCTTCGCTCGTCGAAGGAACGAGGCCCGCCTGCTTGAGCAATTGGCCGATCGCGAGCGGCGCACCGCCGAGCGTGACCGAGGGGATATCGTCCGGCACGCCGCCCTTGGCGCGATGGTTGAAATCCTCGAGTGCACGCTCTGCATCGGCTTGAGAGTGGAAGCGCGCGACGATCTCCTGCGCGAGCATGACCTTGAAATCGCGCGGGTTGCGCCCCCCTTCGATCTCGCGCTTGAACTGCGCGATGTCGTCGAGGCTGCGGAACGACAGCAGCTCGTAGTAGCGCCACATCAGCGTGTCGGAGATGCTCATCAGCTTGCCGAACATGTCGCTCGGTTTTTCGCTGATGCCGACGTAGTTGTGTTTCGACTTCGACATCTTGTCGACGCCGTCGAGCCCTTCGAGCAACGGCATCGTCAAGATGCATTGCTGTTCCTGACCGTATTGTTTTTGCAGCTCACGGCCGACGAGCAGGTTGAACTTCTGGTCGGTGCCGCCGAGTTCAAGGTCTGCATTGAGCGCGACCGAGTCGTAACCCTGCATGAGCGGATAGAGGAACTCGTGGATCGAGATCGGCACGCCGCCCTGGAAGCGCTTCGTGAAGTCTTCGCGCTCGAGCATCCGCGCCACCGTGTAGCGCGAGGCGAGCTTGATCATGCCGTCGGCGCCGAGCGGCATCGACCATTCGCTGTTATAGCGGATTTCGGTCTTTTCGCGATCGAGCACCAGCGACGCCTGCTCGAAGTAGGTCTTCGCGTTCGATTCGATCTGCTCGCGCGTGAGCGGCGGGCGCGTGGCGTTGCGGCCCGACGGGTCGCCGATCAGCGAAGTGAAGTCGCCGATGAGAAAAATGACCTGGTGCCCGAGGTCCTGCAGCTGGCGCATCTTGTTGAGCACGACCGTGTGCCCGATATGAATGTCGGGCGCCGTCGGATCGAGCCCGAGCTTGATGCGCAACGGCACGCCGGTGGCAGCACTGCGCGCGAGCTTCTGCGCGAATTCTTCTTCGATCAGCAGTTCGTCGGCGCCGCGCTTCGCAACGGCGAGCGCGTGACGGACTTCATCCGTGATCGGGTACGGCGAGGCGGGTTTGGCGTTTGACTCGTTGCTCATCGGGAACCTGACAATCTGGAATGCGGACGTTGCAAAAGCCTCGATTGTCCCATATCTGGCCAGGAGACTGACCGCTTGCAGACGTCACAAACGAGCGGGGCGGGCCGATCTCACCGATAATGGCCGCGCAAACGCGCCTTTTCGGCGCACGGCGCCGCATCGCGACGCCCGCAAGACCCTTCCACGACGCGAGGAGCACAACGTGGCGCGCAGCGCGAGCAACAAGACAGCCGAGAGCCCGGCAGACGGCATCTATTTCGGGCTGATGTCCGGCACGAGCATGGACGGCGTGGACGGCATCGCGGTCGAGTTCCGCGGGGGCCGCACCCATACGGTGCTCGCCGACGCGTTCGTCGGATTCGCGGACGGCCTGCGCGGCGCTTTGTTCGCCCTGCAGCAACCGGGGGAGAACGAGATCGAACGTGAAGCCCTGGCGGCTTCGGCGCTCGCGGCGCGCTACGCAGTCTGCTGCCACGAGTTGCTGCGTGCGGCGCATATCGGGCCGGATCGCGTACGCGCCATCGGCGTCCATGGGCAGACGGTCCGGCACCGCCCCGAACAGGGTTACACGCGGCAGATCAACAACCCTTCGCTGCTCGCCGAGATGACGCATATCGATGTCGTGGCCGATTTCCGCAGCCGCGACGTGGCGGCCGGCGGCCAGGGCGCGCCGCTCGTGCCCGCATTTCATGCGCAAATGTTCGGTGCGCCGGACGAGACACGCGTCGTCTGCAACCTCGGCGGCATCAGCAACATCACGATTTTGCCGGCGCGATGCGACGCGGCCGACGGTGGTGCAGTGCAGCCCGCCGTGCGCGGCTTCGACTGCGGCCCCGCGAACGTGCTGCTCGACGAATGGGCCGCGCGGCATCTCGGCACGCCCTACGACGAAGGCGGGCGCCTCGCGGCGAGCGGCACCGTCCATCAGCCGCTGCTCGACACATTGCTCGACGAACCGTATTTCGCTTTGCCTCCGCCGAAGAGCACCGGGCGCGACTTGTTCAATGCGGCGTGGCTCGACGCAAAGCTCGCCCGCTTCGGCGGTCTGCCCGAGGCCGACGTGCAGGCGACGCTGGCCGCGCTGACGGGCGTGAGCATCGCACGCGAGATCGCACGCCATGCGTCGGGCTGCCGCGCCGTCTATGTTTGCGGTGGTGGCGCGCGCAATCCGGTGCTTTTGCAGGCTATCGAGGCAGCATTGGACAAGAGCGGTGTCAACGGTGTGCCCGTCAAAACGACGGACGCGCTCGGTGTGCCGCCGCACCATGTGGAATCGCTGGCGTTTGCCTGGCTCGCGATGCGCTGCGTGGAACGCACCTCGGGCAACCTGCCATCGGTCACGGGCGCCGCGGGCGAACGCGTGCTGGGGGCGATCTACCCGCGCTAAGTGGGTGCGGATGCAAAAAAGGCGGCCCGATGGGCCGCCTTTGTCATCGTGCCGCGCCGCGAATCGGCGGCGGCAAGCGATATCAGACCGAGAACGACGAGCCGCAACCGCAGGTCGTGGTCGCGTTCGGGTTCTTGATGACGAACTGTGCGCCGTTGATATCGTCCTTGTAGTCGATCTCGGCGCCGACGAGGTACTGATAGCTCATCGCATCGACGAGCAGCACAACGCCGTTCTTGTCGAGCACGGTGTCGTCTTCGTTGACGGCTTCGTCGAACGTGAAGCCGTATTGGAAACCCGAGCAGCCGCCGCCTTGCACGAACACGCGCAATTTGAGCTCGGGATTGCCTTCCTCGTCGATCAGTTGCTTAACCTTATCGGCCGCCGCGTCGGTAAAGACGAAGGGGCTCGGCATCTCGGTCACGGGGGTGTCGGTGACAGCGGTCATTCGAACTCTCCAAAAAAGCTGCTAGGCGCTATTGTAGGGCGCTTTGGAAAACCGTGCTGTAAGCCCCTGAGCGCAAAAGGTTCTTGCGTCCCGAGCGAGCACTAAAGCGCCGCACGACATGAAAAAAGCCGCCGGCGCAAACGCGCGTGGGCGGCTTTTCGCGAACCGCTTCGGCCCCACGGCGAACCGTGGACGAAACGGCGAACGTGTCTCGTGCGATTAACGCTTCGAGAATTGCTTGCGGCGGCGTGCCTTGTGGAAGCCGACCTTCTTACGCTCGACTTCACGTGCATCACGCGTCACATAACCTGCGTTCGACAGTGCCGACTTGAGGGTCGCATCGTAGTCGATCAGCGCGCGCGTGATACCGTGGCGCACTGCACCGGCTTGACCCGTCTCACCGCCGCCCGACACGTTGACCTTGATGTCGAACGTGGCGCCGTGGTTCGTGAGCTCGAGCGGCTGACGCACGATCATCAGCGACGTTTCGCGCGAGAAGTAGTCAGCGATGGGCTTGCCGTTGACGACGATGTCGCCCTTGCCTGCCTTGATGAAGACACGTGCGACGGCGCTCTTGCGACGGCCCGTACCGTAGTTCCAGTTACCGATCATGTGGGCTCCCCTTAGATCTCGAGCGCCTTCGGCTGTTGTGCCGAGTGCGGATGCGTTGCGTCTGCGTAGACCTTCAGCTTCTTGATCATCGCGTAGCCGAGCGGGCCCTTCGGCAGCATGCCCTTGACCGCCTTCTCGAGCGCGCGGCCCGGGAAGCGTTCCTGCATCTTGCCGAACGTCGTTTCATAGATACCGCCCGGGTAGCCCGAGTGACGGTAGTACTTCTTGTCCAGAGTCTTGTTGCCCGTGACCTTCAACTTGCTCGCGTTGATGACGATGATGAAATCACCAGTGTCGACGTGCGGGGTGAACTCAGGCTTGTGCTTGCCGCGAAGACGGCGTGCCACTTCGCTGGCGACACGGCCGAGAACCTTATCCGTCGCGTCAATCACGTACCATTCGCGCGCCACCTCATGGGCTTTTGCGGAAAACGTCTTCATGATCGATCCAAATGAATTGCTGTGCCCTGACTTTTTTCCTGCTTGTATCCACCCGTTTCCACCGAGATGGCGCACCGTCGAGGGTGCATGCAGGCTCTCCCTGTTCTTCTTCCGCGGGCATCGAAGCGGAAAACCCTGAATTGTAAAGGAATTCTTTGGTCGCAGTCAAAAAAAAGCCCGAACGCTTCGGTTCGGGCTTGAATCCACCTAAGGAGGAGGGTGGAGGAGACATGCGGAGATTGCCGCAACCCACATTCACTGCGACAACCAATGAAGCGCATTGTACTGACCACCGGCCGCTCGCGCAAGAAAATTTGCATTACGAAAACCGATTTCATAATGCGGTAGTTGCATGATCGCGAAGCTGCGCGTCCCGGCGAGCGTGAGGCTCACGTGTGCTGCGGGGCCGGACTACAATGCGCGTTCGATTAGTGCGTAAAGCAGCGGGAGCCTGGATATGGAATGCAAAGTGAGCTGGATGGGGCCGGACGGAATGGCGTTCGCAGCCGAGACCGGCAGCGGTCATCTGGCCATGATGGACGGTGCGCCGGAAGGCGGCGGTCGCAACCTCGCGCCGCGGCCGATGGAGATGGTGCTGCTCGGCACCGGCGGCTGCACCGCCTACGACGTCGTGATGATTTTGAAGAAAAGCCGTCAGGAAGTGAGCGGTTGCTCGGTGACGCTGAAAGCGGAGCGCGCAAGCGAAGATCCGAAGGTCTTCACGAAGGTCCATTTCCACTTCACGGTCACGGGCAAGAATCTGAACCCGGCGACCGTCGAGCGCGCAATCACGCTGTCGCACGACAAGTATTGCTCGGCTTCGATCATGATCGCGAAGACGGCCGAACTCTCGCACTCGTTCGATATCGTCGAAGCCTGATTCGGCGTCGCCTGGATGCCGGCGCCATGACCGCGCCGGTGCGAAAGCCCTTTCGGGGCGTATGGGGAAGCGGCAAAGCGAGGCCGGTAAGCCGGATTCTGTGCGCGCCCGGGGTCGCAAGACCCCGCGCACGTGGCAGCCATTCCTCTAGGCGCGCCATTGCTGACGCGCTCAAGCTTCCTACCCGCAGGCGAGACGGGGGCCCCGCCCTGCATCCGAAGATGCGCGCCTGCCTATTTGGAATTGCTCCGGGTGGAGGTTACCGTGCCGGTCTGCGTCGCCGCAGCCGCGGTGCGCTCTTACCGCACCGTTTCACCCTTACCTGATCCCGGCTTTCGCCGGGCCATCGGCGGTTTGCTCTCTGTTGCCCTGTTCCGCGTGTCGCCACGGATGGCCGTTAGCCATCACCCTGCCCTGTGGAGTCCGGACTTTCCTCGCCCCCGGCGGCCGAAACCGCCAAGGCCGCGACTGCCTGGCCTGCTTTGCACGGCGCGAGTTTAGCATGCGGAACATGCCTCGCGCCGCCAGAGCCGGCGCGGCCCGGCCTCACACAGGTCCGATCTGACGCGCGCGGGCGCGGCCCGGCCTGAACACGCGCGTATCGTCGTAGAACGCAGGATCGGCATTTTCAGGCCAGAACCCCGGCACACCGAGCACAGGCAACGGCGCAAAGCCGCGGCTCGTCAGTACGGCATCGCCAAGCGATGCGCCAAGCGTGGCATCGAGCAAATCGAGCTGGCGGTCCTTCGTCCAGCCGAAAAATTCGGGCGCCACCTCGACGATCAGAGCGTGCGCGGTGCAGGCCTTGTACGGCGAGACGAGTTTTTCGAGCAACGCATGGCCGAAGGGCCAGACCGAGCAGCGCTTGCCCCAGTCCTCGCGCCGCGCCAGGAACAGCCGCTGCCAGTCGAACGCAACCAGCGCGTCCGCAAGGTCTGCATCGCAGGTCGCAAAGACGATACCGCCCTCGTCGAACAGCGTTATTGCATCGCGCTCGGTGCCGCGGGCGCCGCCAACGCCGTCGCGCGCGATCGCCGCGGCCTGCCGCGCATTGAGGACCGCCTTCACGCGCGGGAACGCGAACCAGACCAGCGCGTTGAAGAAGTCGTGCAGGTTGTGCCGCGTCGCCACGGCGCCCGTTTGGGCAATGTGCGTCTCGTAGGCGACGCCGTCCGGCAGCGCGTCCTGCTCCATGAACGAGAGCGGTGCGCCCTGCCCGGTCCGGTATCCATGCGCCCGCGCCTCGGCCGTCAGTGCGGCGACGAAACCTTCGGGCTCGGCCTGCGCGAGTTGCTGCCAGCGCGCACCGCGCTCGGCGAATCCGGCCAACCACGGCGCGCGCCAGTCGATCGACGCGAGCGCGGTGAAATCGTCTCGCGGGCCGCTCGCCGCCTGCCGCTCAGCGCCCGTGCGTGCAGACATGCGATGCGCGCCCTCTGACGGGGATCCGTGCGTTCAGATCATGCGCCACGCGAGCTGCTCGCCCCCGCGCAACGGCACGACGGTCGCCTCGCCCGCTGCGATCTCGGCGGGCAGCGTCCATGCCTCGCGCTTGAGCGTCACGCGCTCGTTGCTGCGCGGCAGACCATAGAAGTCCGCGCCGAAAAAGCTCGCAAAGCCTTCGAGCTTATCGAGTGCGCCCGCCTGGTCGAATGCCTCGGCGTAGAGCTCCAGCGCGTGCAGCGCCGTGTAGCAGCCCGCACAACCGCAGGCATGCTCCTTGGCACCCTTCGCGTGCGGCGCGCTGTCGGTACCGAGGAAGAAGCGCGGATTGCCGGAGACCGCCGCCTCGACAAGCGCGACGCGATGCGTTTCGCGCTTCAGCACGGGCAGGCAGTAGTAATGCGGACGAATGCCGCCCTGGAAAATCGCGTTGCGGTTATAGAGCAGGTGATGCGCCGTGATCGTCGCGCCCAGCAGCCCGGCCGGCGCTGTGTCGTCGCGCACGTATTGGGCGGCGTCTTTCGTCGTGATGTGCTCGAACACGACCTTCAGTGCCGGAAAATCGCGTCGCAGCGGAATCATGACGCGGTCGATGAAGACCTTTTCGCGGTCGAACAAGTCGATCGACCCGTCGGTGACTTCGCCGTGAATCAGGAGCGGCATCCCGACTTCCTGCATCGCTTCGAGCGTCTTGGCGCACTTGCCGAGATCGGTCACGCCTGCATCGGAGTTCGTCGTCGCACCGGCCGGATACAGCTTCACGCCATGCACGAACCCGCTTTCGCGTGCGCGCCGGATCTCATCGGGCGGCGTGTTGTCGGTGAGGTACAGCGTCATCAGCGGCTCGAAGGCCATGCCGGCCGGCAGCGCCGCGAGGATGCGC
>CBJMQH010000205.1:0-8915 GCA_966431825.1 uncultured Trinickia sp. | reverse complement strand
AGTATCCGCTGCAACGGTGAGGCTCGCGTCATAGGCATGGGTCAGCGCTTCCAACGGCTCACCCGCGGCCGCGCCTCGCTGGGTATGCATCGCGAGCGCCCATAGGTCGGCCAGATAGAGCGCCGACAACCGCTCTCGCAGCAGCGCGTCGTCGGCGCTCGCGGCCGCAATCGCCGCGTCCGCGCGGGCCATGGCCTGCACGCGCTCGATCAGGGCCGGCGGCAAGCCGGCATGTGCCTGGGCCACGCTTTGTCCGTCACAGGCCGCAAGCGCCGCATCGGCAGCGGGGTCGAGCCGCGGCGGCAACCGGGTGTCGATCGCCCCGGCGTACACGACCGCCTCGCCCGATGCACGCAGTCGCGCGGCGACGAGTCCGGCCATGAGGCCGCCGAACGACCAACCGAGCAGTCGGTACGGCCCGTGGGGCTGGGCGGTGCGAATCTGCGCCGCGTAGCGCTCGGCCAGCGTGTCGGCATCGATCAACGTGGGCGAGTCGGCGCCCGCGAATTCGGGGCGCTGCAGGCCGTAGATCGGACCGTCGAACCGCAGTTGCCGGATCAGCGTCGCATAGCCGAACAGATGACCGCCGGCAGGATGAAACAGGAACAACGCCGACGTGCCGTGTCCCTCGCGCATGAGCCGCAGCGACGCAGGCGCCGCCGCGCACGGCGTCTGCGTGTGCTCCGCTATGCGTGCGGCGAGCTGTGCAATCGTCGTGTCGCGAAACAGGGCGGCAAGCGGGAGGCGGACGGACAGACGCTGCTCGATGAGGTGCAGCACGCGGGCGGCTTTCAGCGAATGGCCCCCCAGTGCGAAGAAATCCGTGTGGATGTCGGGGGCCTCGATGGCGAGCACTGCCGACCAGATTGCGGCGATGGCCGCTTCGCGCTCGTTCGTCGGGCGCGCATGCGCTTGCGCGCCGTGAGACTCGCGCGGCAGCACGGCCGGCAGCGCCGACTTGTCGATCTTGCCGTTGGGCAGCAGCGGAAATTCATCGAGCACGACGAACACGGCGGGGATCATGGCTTCGGTCAGCGATTCCCGAAGATGGGCACGCAGCGCCGCGGCATCGGGCACTTTGCCATCCGATGCGTTTGCTCGTGCCATCACATACGCGGCAAGAAACCGCTCGCCGTTGTTGTTCTCGCGTGCGAGTACGGCGGCGTTCTCGACACTCGGGTGCGCCAACAGGGCGGCTTCGATTTCGCCGATCTCGATCCGAAAGCCGCGGATCTTGATTTGCTGATCACAGCGCCCGAGGCAATACAGCTGGCCGTCCGCGCCGAAGCGCACGAGGTCGCCAGTCTTGTAGAGGCGACCTTCGCCTGCAAGCGGGTGCTCGATATAGCGTTCGGCGGTCAGTTCGGGTCTGCCGAAGTAGCCGCGCGTCACGCCCGCACCGCCGATATAGAGCTCGCCGGCCACCCCCGAAGGCACCAGTTGGCGGTGCTGGTCGAGCACGTACAGCTGCGTGTTCGGCAGCGGCAGGCCGACGGGAACGGGATCGGCGCCGCGTGCGACGCGTGCGAACGTCGAATACGTCGTGTCTTCCGACGGGCCGTACAGGTTGTAGACCCGTTTGGCACGGGTATGCGCGTAGATGGCGGCGACGAGGCGCGGCGAAAGCGGTTCGCCGGCCACGTTGACGACATCGACCGACGCCGGCACCGCACCCTGTGCGACGAGCTCGGCTGCCGCCGAGGGCACCGTGTTGAGGATGCGGGCGTGCGATGCGACAGCGGGCAGCGCGAGCGGTCCTTGCGCCAACGTCACCGTCCCGCCTGTCATCAGCGGCACGAAGATCTCGAAGATCGAGATGTCGAAGCAGATCGAGGTGCAAGCGATGACGTTCGACAGCTCGCCGTCGCGGTATTCGTCGACGGCCCAGGCAAGCAGCGCAAGCACGTTGCGGTGCTCGATCGCGACGCCCTTCGGCCGTCCGGTCGAGCCCGACGTATAGATGATATAGGCGAGGCTCGACGCGCTCGCGCGGCACGGCGGTGCATACCGATCCTCGGCCGTGGCTTGCGGGGTCAGCGTGTCGAGCAGCAGCAGCTCACCGGCGCCTTCGAGCGTCTGCGCATAACGCTGCTCGGTCAGCGTGAACCGTGCGCGGCAATCCTCGGCCATCAACTTCAGGCGCGCGATCGGGTAGCTCGCATCGAGCGGCAGATAGGCGCCGCCGGCTTTCAGAATGGCCAGCATCGCCACGATCATCGTGGGCGTGCGCGACAGGCAGACGCCCACGACGGTCTCGGGCGTAACGCCGCGCGCTTGCAGCACGTGCGCGAGCGCGTTCGAACGCGCATCGAGCTGGGCGTAACTCATGCTGCCTTCGTCGGTGCAGATGGCCGTGCGCGTGGGGTGAGCGGCGGCCTGCTGCGCGATCAGATCGTGAATGCGTGCGGTCCTGTCGAACGGCAGCGGCGCGCCGTGCCGCGCATGCAGCAGCACTTGCAGGTCGTCTGCGGGCACGATCTGCAACGCGTGGCAGGGGCGCTCGATATGCGCGAGTGCATCGGCGAGCAGCGTGCAGAAACTATCGACGAAGCGCTGCATCGTCGCCTTGTCGAACAAGTCCGTCGCGTATTCGAGGTAGCCGGCGAACGCGCCGTTCTCTTCGCGCATGAACAGCGTGAGGTCGAACTTCGACGTCGTCGTTTTGAGCCGCTGCTGCCTGACCGTCAGCGACGGCAGTTCGCGCACGACGTCGGGCGTGTTGTCGAAGACGAAGACGGCCGGCACGAGCGGCGGGCAACTGCGGTCGCGCTGCACGCCGGACAGATTGGCCAGCTCGGAAAACGGCACGCCGGTATGCGTCGACGCTTCGTCCATGTGGGCCTTCACGCGCCGGGCGAGCGTTTCGAACGAATCGGCGTCCTCGATCTGCGTGCGGATCGGCAGCATCTCGACGAACAGGCCGATCGCGGACTCGCTGTCGGCAAACCTGCGATTCGCGGCTGCCACGCCGACCACCACATCGTTCTGCTGCGACCAGCGCGACAGCAACAGTTGGAACAGCGCGCAAAGCGGCGCGAAGGGCGTCATCCGCCACGAGGCCGCCAGCGACTTCAGGCGTGCCGAGGTTTGCGCGTCGATGCGCAGCAGGACTTCATCGCCCTCGAACGAACGCACCGGCGGGCGCGTGCGGTCGTGCGGCAGCGTCAGTCGTTCTGGCGCGCCCTGCAGCGCCGCGCGCCAGAACGGCACGTCGCGCGCCCACACACGCTGTTCGGCCCGTACGCGCTGCATCCATGCGTAGTCCGAATAGTCGTGCGACAGCGGCGCGAGCCGGCAAGGCACACCGAGTACGCGTGCCCGATAGCATTCGGCCAGATCGGCGGCGAGCACCGACATCGACCAGCCGTCTGCAATGATGTGATGCAGATTCAGCAGCAGCCTGTATTGCCCGCCGCCGAGTATGAGCAGCTTGGCTCGCAGCAACGGCCCGGCGGCCAGGTCGAAGCGCTCGTCGGCCCATTGCGCGGCCAGTGCTTCGACGGCCGCTGCCTGCGCTTGCGCAGCCAGCGCGCCGAGGTCCTGCGTCGCGAGCGGCATCGAAGCCGGTGCATCCGCGATTTGTTGTGCGCCGTCCGCCGTCTCGATCACGCGTGTGCGCAGCGACGCGTGCCGTGCACGCAGATCGTCGAGGCTGTGCGCGAGCGCTTCGATATCGAGTTCGCCCGTGAGCGTGAGCAGCGCCGGCATGTTGTAGGCGCTGCCGCAGCCGAGCCGCTGCGCGAACAGGATGTCCTCCTGTGCAGGGCTGAGCGGTGCCGCGTCGCCGTGACGGGGCGCCCGCGGCGGTGCAGTCTCGATGAGCGGCCGGTCGCGCTCGGCCCCGCACGCTGCGAGCCATGCAAGCAATTCGGCCTTGTGGCCGCGCAGGAAGGCGGCGCGTTCGGCCGTCATGACGCCGGACGGCGCGCGGAAATGCAGCGCGCCGTCGGCGCACCAGAGGGCAGCGCCGTCGGCGAGCAGTTCCAGTACTGCGCGGTGCAGGGTGGTCACAGCGTGCCCTCCTCGTAGGCATTCACGGCGTCGGGGGTTCGGGTCTGCGCCACGTCGAGCCGCTCGCGCGTCAGCTTGCTCGCGATGGCGTGGATGGTCGGTTCCAGGAACAGCGTCGACGGATCGATGGCGGTCGCGATCTTGCCCTGCAGGCCGGCGATGATTCGCATCGCGCAGAGCGAGTCGCCGCCGAGCTCGAAGAAGTCGGCGTGCACATCGATGTTTTCGATACCGAGCGCGCGCTCCCAGGCTTGCTTGACGAGCGCGAGCAATTGCGGATCGGGCGCTGGGCCCATGTCGCCTGCGGGCCGCCGCGGCGTACCGGCGCCAGTCGTAGCATCGGATGCGGCGGCGAACCACGCGGGAAAGAAGCGCTCGGCCACGGCGCGCCGGTTGACCTTGAGGCTGCCGTTCAGGAGCCCGTTCGTCAGCGTGAAGGCTTCGGCCGTCACGACGATCTCGCCGATCTTCGCCGTGTCGCCGAGCGTGAGGTTCACGCGTGCGATCTGCGCCTCGACGGCAGCGCGCGCCGCTTCGCCGGCCTCGCCACGAACGACGACGACGGCGCTCAAGTGCTTGCGGGCATCGCCGAATACGACCGAACGCGCGACGCCGGGTGCAGCGTTGATGCGCGCCTCCACCACTTCCGGATGGATCTTGTGCCCCTGCGCGGTCACGATGATTTCCTTCTTGCGCCCGCTGAGGAACAGATAGCCGTCGGCATCGACGGTGCCGATGTCGCCCGTCGGCAGGTACGCATCGGTGTCGAACGCGGCCACGCCGCCCTGCGGGTCGAAATAGCCGACGCAGGCAAACGCTTCGCGCGCGACGAGGATTTCGCCGTCGGACGCGATTTCGACGCGGCAGCCCGGCACGAGCCGGCCGACCGACCCGGGCCGGTTGGCACCGGGGACGTTCGATGCGATCACACCGGTTTCCGTCAGGCCGTACGCTTCATAGAGCGGCACACCGATTTCGGCGAAGAACTCGAGCGTCGAGCGGCGAATCGGCGCCATGCCCGTGACGGCGATGCGCAGGCGCGCGCCGAGCGCCCGATGCACGGGCAGGAACACGAGCCGGCGCAGCGGCTTCGCGCAGAACCGCGGCAGCTTCGGCAGCAGGGTGCGCACGCCGGACGCGAGCTTGCGCTGCCATGGCGCCGCTGCGTCAAGGCGGCTCTCGAAGCGCTCGTGGACGCCTTCGTAAAAGAGCGGCGGTGCAAGACAGAGCGACGGGCGCAGCAGGCGCAGCGCATCGAACAGTTGCTCGGGGCTGGCCAGGACGATCGACGTGCCGAGCCAGTATGCCGCGTAGGCAAGCAGACGTTGTTGCTGATGCGTGAGCGGCAGGAACAACAGCATCCGGTCGTCGGGGACCGGATCGAACTGGGGGAAGTAGTGGGCCGTGTCCCACTCGATGCCGTGCCGGCTCACGACGAGGCACTTCGGGACGCCGGCCGTTCCCGACGAAAACGCGAGCGCGCAGGCCGAGGCGCCGAGATCGGTCGCCGGCCGCGGCGCGCGCGCGGCGATCGGCGCCGTTTGCCATCCATCGATCGGGACGGTCCCGGGCGTCTGCGCGAGCCGGTGCGACTGGCCCGTTTGTCCGAGCGCGACGAGCCGCAGGCCGAACGTCTCGAAGACGTCCTCGCCGTGCTGGCGCACGATGTCATCGGGCAGCGCGACGACGATCGCGCCCATCCCGACGAGCGCCAGATCCCAGACAAGCCAAGGCACGCAGTTGCCGGCATGCACGCCGACACGATCGCCGCGGGCGATGCCGGCTTGCCCGAGCCGCGCCCGCAGTGCTTCGACCTGCTGTGCGAAGGCGGGAAACGATAGCCGCGAAGGACGACCGTCCTCGTCGAGCGTGTGTATGTGCCGGTCGCGAAAGCCGGCCAGATGTCGCGTCAATTGACTGCAGTCCACGATCGATTCCCTGCGCCGAGTGTCAGATGCGCATCGATTGCCCCGCGGCGCACCGCGTGGGTCGTCGCGCTCAGTGGGAAAGCCGTACGATGTCGCCTTGCGTGTGCGCGAGCACGTCCTCGCGCGCGTAAGGCAGTTCGATCCATTGGTGTGCGGCGAAGCGCCGGACCTGATCGCCGAAGTAGCGCGAGGCCGGATCGGTCGATTGTCCGTAGGTGAGCAGCGCCTTCGCGACCGGTCCCTGGGTATCGAATCCGACGAGCTGCACATAGCTGCTGCCCGATTCGATCTCGCCAAACGGGTGCGGGTCGAATTTCGTACCGGTCGAGATCACGTTGTAAAGGCCGTCTTCGCCGGGGCCCCCGCCAAGCGCAATGCGCGCATCGTGCACGGTCGTGTACTGGTAGGGCGCGAGCGCAGCGTCGAGCGGTATACCCGCGTTATGCATGTCCGCCACCGTCGCGCGCAACGCGGCCAACACGTCCGGCGTGGCCGCGGGATTCAGGCCGCGCGGCGTCGTCATCGGCGCAGCCGGGTCGAACGGTACGGCCCAGAGATCGGCGGTACGTTCCAGGCGCTGCCAGAGCAGGCGAAAGAGCGGGGCGCCGCGGCTCGTCGGATCCGCGCGGCCGTCCCAGCGGGCCAGCACGTCGCAGGCTTGCACGAGTTCCGGCGTGCGCTCGGGCGCGGCTGTGCACGCGGCGACGATGTCCGGTTTCATGAGGCGGGCCGCGTAGACGTCGGTATCGAACAGCAGCCGATCGAGGGCATCGAAATCGAAGCGCTGACCGTTCTGGCCGTCGCTGCCGTCGAGCCGGGCTTCGATCCGCGCATAGGCGTAACGCGTACGCAGCGACTGTGCCGTGCGCTCGGTACCGAAGATCGGCGAGAGCCCGGTGATCGGCGCAGCAGGGTTGGCGAGCCAATAGCTGTCGTTCGAATTGGCGACGAAATCGGTCCGCGCGAGGCGCGGTCGCCGCATCAGGTGGCCCTGCTGCGCAAAGATCCCGTCCGCGCCCGGGTTCGCACCGCAGGCGGTGCGCGAACCGTCGAGCACGAACAGCTTCGGCTCGAGCAGGCACCCGCGCGTGGCGGCCGCACCCGAGAGATTGGGCACCGCGCTGTAGTCCTCGAACAGCGTCTTGCCGGAACGGTCCGCCGCAATCGTATTGACCCACGGCATGCCGACGAAGCGTGCATCGGCCGCAGCGACGGCATCGACGCTGCCCGCCTCGCCGATCGCCAGCCAGTGGTCGATCATCCGGACATTCTCGCGGTTGACGTCGCTAAGCACGTAGGCGTAGCGGCGGTCCCAAGGCAGGCCGAGCGAAGGCGCTGCGATCGCAACGCCGAACGGCGTCGCATAGAACGCGCGGTGCCGGGTCGCCAGCGAGCCGTCGGCCTGCCGGACTTCGATCGTCACGTCGCGCCGCGTCATGCGCTGCCATTTGCCGTCGAGCAGATAGCGCGTGCCCGTCGTATCGTCAGCGTCGAGCGTCAGGCGGAACAGGGCGAAATGCTTCGAGGTACTGACCGTATGCGTCCAGGCGATGTCGCGATTGAAGCCGATGACGACGACGGGCAGCCCGCCGAGCGTGGCGCCCATCGCGTCGTAGTGGCCGGGGACGGTCAGATGCGCCTCGTAGAAGCGGTCGGGACCGAACCACGGGAAATGCGGGTTGCCGAGCAACAAGCCGCGTCCGTTCTCGGACGCAGCGCTGCCGATCGCAAGCGCGTTGCTTCCGAGCTCGGTTGCCGCGAGTCCTGCGAGCCAGCGCTCGCGTGCACGCCCGATATCGGCCGCAGCCAGCGGGGCTTGCACGGTCGTGTCGGCGCCTGTGTGGACAGCATCGGCCGGCGGTGCGGCGGCGAGCACGGCATTGCGGAAATATTCGCCCGATGCGTGGATCGCCTTTTCGGCGATCATGCGACGCATGTCGTCGAGCGTCATCGGCCTGACCCACGCGGCGCCGCGGCAGGCCTGCGGCAATGCGTTCGCGTGCTCGGCCAGCCAGCGGTTGTAGCCGGCCACGTAGCCGGCGAGCAACGCGCGCGCCTCGGGCGAGGCTGCCTCGTAACCGCGTGCGAGCGCTGCAGAGTCCAGATACGCGCGATAGAAGAAGTCGCTGTCGGCATTCTTGAGACCGAGCGTGTACTGCACCTGCGCCGAGTATTCGCCGTGCACGCTGCGTGTGGCCGGCGCATCGGGGCCGAAATATTTCGAGCGCTCGCCGCGCACGGTCAGCAGATGGTCGGCCAGCATGCAAGCGTTATCTTGCGCGTAGGCATAGGCGAGACCCAATCCGAGCCCGGCGAAGTCGGGGCTCGTCACATGAACGATGCCGCCCTCCGTGCGGATCAGCTCGGCCGACGCGTGCGCGGCCGCGTCCTGCTCGCGCGCGGCACACGCGCCGAGCAGAGCGCACGCGCTCACGAGCGCAATCGTGCCGGCTGCGAGACCGACCTTCGGCGTCTTCTTTCTCTTGAGCATTTAGGCTTGGGGGTTCAGATCATCGACCGTTTCGAGGACAGGTGCGTCGGGCACCGGGCCGTGTTCGCGATGCGCGGCCACAAGCGTGGTGAGCATGCTTGCGCGCTCGGCCTCGGGTACGCGTGCGATGCACAGGATCTGGTCCGCGCGCGACAGGTGCCGTTCGAAATGCGCGTTCACGTGCGGGTCCTTCGATCGCTCCATGAGCGGGAAGAAGTCCGGCGCGACCATCGCCTGACCGCCGAGCACGACCCCGGTCTCTTCGACGAGACGCAACTTCGGGCTGATTGCCCTTGCGACGCGACGTGCGAGCTCGACCATCTCGCTCGATTGCGTATCGGCGGGAATACGCGGATAGACGTCGACCTGGCGCCCGGTCGCCGCGAACACCTTGACGAATTTGTAGACGACGGGGTTGTAGGTCTTCGTCGCGATGAGCGGCGGCACGCCATGCGAGCCTTGCGCCGCGGCCACGCGGTCGAAGA
>CBJMQH010000204.1:0-8915 GCA_966431825.1 uncultured Trinickia sp. | reverse complement strand
GGTATGACGCGCACGCCGCTGGCCAGTCTGACGTATAGCTTCCTGCACCAGTGCAGCTATACGGAAAGCGGCGGCAATGGAGCGGCGCTGTCGGTGGGAACGGCGAACACTTCGTCGGTCAGGAGCGGTTTGGGCCTTAAGCTCGAGCGCGGCTTCGCGACCTCGTACGGAGAGATCGTGCCGGATATCCAGGCGCAATGGATTCACGAGTACGACCACGCGCGGCAGGCGACGGCGGCGCGTTTCGCGGCAGACCCGACGGCACAGACGGCGTTCACGACGGTGGGGTCGACGCCGGTGGCGGATCTGGCCGATGTGTCGCTGGGCGTAACGTTGCTGCGCGCGAACAACCTGACGGTGTCGGCGCGGTATGAGGTGCAGGCAGCGCCGCGGTTTGTTTCGCAGACGGGCATTGTGCGGTTGCGACAGTTCTTCTGATTGTCCGGGTAGCCGCCCCCGAACCCGTCTCATCCCGGCTCAGGGTGAGGACAGCGTGTGCGTGGACGTGAATTGCGAATCCATGGCCCGTTAGGCTTGGGTCCGTGCGACGCTTTCTGTAGCCCGGCTGCGTACCCGAGTGCGCTAGATTGGCTACATTTTAGACATCGCCGGCCCATCTCTGGGCGAAAAAAAAGCACCGACGCTTTCGCGTAAGTGCTTGATTCCCCTTCGGTACCCACCCGATAGGGTAGGTGGTAGGCCGTACTGGATTCGAACCAGTGACCAACGGATTAAAAGTCCGCTGCTCTACCAGCTGAGCTAACGACCCGAAAGAGGCGAGATTATATCGGGGGTGTTTTCAGCCGTCAAGCATCGGCGTGACGACAAAAGAAAACGAAACAGCGACGGCGAACCGCCGCTCCCCCGAACGGACTACTTGATCTGCGCGAGCTTGTTCTGGGCCGCCTGAGCGGCGTCCGAACCAGCGTACTGCGACAGCAGCTGCTGCAGCGTCTTGCGTGCAGCCGCTTTCTGCCCTTGCTCGATCTGGTTGTTCGCGATCGCGAGCAGTGCCTCGGGTGCCCGTGGATGCTGCGGATAATTCGCTACGACACCCTGCCACGTTGCCGTCGACCCCTTGTAGTCGCGCAGCGCATAGAGCGCGTTGCCGAGCCAGTACTGCGCCGTAGGCTGATAGGGGCTTTGCGGATACTTGGCGATGAAGTTGCGAAACGCCGCCGCCGCCGCCTTGAAGTCCCCGTTACGGAACTGCTGCGAGGCCGCGTTGAACGCATCGGTTTCCCCGGGCTGCACGACACCCTGCACGCCGTCGACCGTCTGCTGCTGCGGCTCGAACTTCTTCAACCGCGTGTCCAGATCGGTGTAGTAGTCCTTCTGCTGCTTCTGCAACGTAGCGACCTGGTTCGCCAGATCCTCGTTCTGCCCGCGCAGCGTCGCCAGCTGTTGATTCAACTGGTCGAGCCGGTTGCTTTGATCGAGGATCGTGCGCTGCGCAGCCGAGAGCTGACTCGTCAGATTCTCGGTCTTCGCCCGCAAATCGAGAATCGCCTGCCGGGCCTGGTCGTCATCGAACAAGCCCGCGTGCGCCGGCCCGGCGACAAGCGCCGAGGCGGCCACGCAAACGGCTGCGCCCGTGCGCAGCCAGGAGAAACGATGCGTCATACGCGTTGCCACCCAGCGTTACTGATACACGAGGTCCGCACGGCGGTTCTGAGCCCACGCCTCTTCGTCGTGGCCCTGCGCCAGCGGCTTTTCCTTACCCAGGCTCACCGCCTCGAGCTGCGAGTCGGGCACGCCCAGCGTCGTCAGCGCACGGCGTACAGCCTCGGCACGCTTCTGACCCAGCGCCAGGTTGTACTCGCTCGTGCCGCGCTCGTCGGTATTGCCCTGGATCAGGACGTGACGCTCCGGATGCTTCTTCAGATACGCAGCATGCGCCTGCAACAGCGATTGATATTCGTCCTTCACCGAATAGCTGTCGAAGTCGAAGTAGACGCTCTTCTTCGCGAGCGGGCTGTTCGGATTGTTCAGCTCGTCGACCGTCACGGGCGCAACCGTCTCCGCGCTCGGCTGCGTCGAAACGTTACCCTGGCTGGGGTTCTCCGTCAGCTTCGTACCCGAATGGCACGCGGCCAGCGCACCCACAACGAGCACCATCAACGCCATACGAAGTTTGGAAATCATGCTCAGCTCTCCTTGTGTGTCATTGCATAAAAGGACCCCAGGACGGCTCGCGCACGCTGCCGCCCTGAACGGACAAAGTTTGCCGGGTCCGACCATCGGTCGAAACGGCAGCCAGCACGCCACGGCCGTTCACCTGCGTAGCGTAAAGAAGGTACTGACCATTCGCCGCAAAGCTCGGCGACTCATCATGCGTCGTATCGGTCAGCGCCGTCGCGACACCCGACTGCAAGTCCTGGATGTAGAGCCTGAAGCCACCGCCGACACGCGAGATATAGGCGAGCTCCTTGCCGTCCGGGCTCACACGCGGGCTCGTGTTATAGCTGCCGTTGAACGTCACGCGCTGTGCCGCTCCCGCGCTCTCGCCCTGTGCCGACATGCGGTAGATCTGCGGCTGGCCGCCGCGATCGCTCGTGAAATAGATCCAACGCCCGTCAGGCGAATAGCAGGGCTCCGTGTCGATCGTCGTGCCCTGCGTCAGCCGGCGCAACCCGCTGCCGTCCGCATTGACGGAAAAAATCTGTGTATTGCCCGTGCGCGAGAGCGCGACCGCCAACGTGCGTCCGTCGGGCGACCAGGCCGGTGCGCTGTTGTTGCCCTTCTGGTCCGAAATCACAATGCGCCGGCCCGTCGGCAGATCGTGCACGTAGACAATCGGCTTCTTCTTCTCGAACGAGACATAGGCCACCTTCGTGCCGTCGGGCGACCACGCCGGCGAAATGATCGGCTCCGGGCTCGTGAGCGCCGGCCGCTCGTTCTGACCGTCGGAGTCCGAAATGGTCAAAACATACTTCCCGCCGCGTTTCACCACATACGAAAGCCGCGTGGCGAACACCCCGCGCGTGCCGAGCAGCGTTTGATAAATGTAGTCCGAGATCCGGTGGCCGGCCATGCGGAAGCCGTCGGGCGGTGCCGTCAGCGAGAGCCCGCCGAGCTTCTGCTGCTTCACGGTGTCGTAAAGCAGGAATTTGATGGCGTACTGGCCGTTCGCGAGCCGCGTCACGCTGCCGTCGACGAACGCATTCGCACCTTTCGATTTCCATGCGCCGAGATCGACCGAATCGGATTCCGCCACAGGTGTCGAGCCGGCGTCGACATTCGTGAACTTGCCGCTGTTGGCCAGATCGCTGCGCACGATCTGCGCGATCTGATCGTTCACGCCCTGGCTCGCGAAATTCGCCGTTGCGATCGGGAATTGGGTCGAGCCGACGCCCGTCACCAGCACGTTCAGCTGCGCGTGGGCCGTGCCGCCTGCGGCGATCAAACACGTCGCCACCCATGTCCTTAAGCCTAGCTTGGTCATCACACTCATGCCTCTAGATTCCTGAAACGAAAAGTTGTCACAACAGCAAAAAGACCCACGAGTGCATGTTTCGTTCCTGAGCGGCGGTGCGGTGCGTGACCTCGCGCACAGCCCATCACATCCGCATCAGCCCGCCGGCCTCAGCGTGATCGTGAAGTAGGCCGGCGTCTTGCCGTCAGTGTCGAGCGGCATCGGGTTCGAACTCTGCACCGCATTCAACGCAGCGTTGTCCCATTGCGCATTACCGCTGCCCCGCAGCACCGTAGCCGAGAGCAACGTGCCCGTCGGCGCGCAGCGCACGGCAATGACGGTCTCGAGTCCCTGCGTCTCGCCGGCCCAAACGATGTTCGGCCGCACGCGTCGGCGTACCTTGTCCGCATAACCGGGCGATGCCGCATTGCCGCCCGAACCGCTGCCCGTGCCGCTCTTCGCGAGTCCGTTGCCGCCCGCGCTGTCACCCGCAAGCCCTTGCAACTGTGCAAGTCGGGCATGGCGCTCCTGGTCGAGCTGCTGCTTGGCCTTCGCTTGTGCCGCTGCCTGTGCCTTGGCCTTCGCGGCTTTCTCAGCTTCGGCCTTCTTCTGCGCCTCGAGCTCCGCCTGCTTTTGTGCCGCTTCCTGCTGTTTGCGCTGCTGCTCCGCCAGTTGCTGCTGCCGTTGCTTTTCAGCCTGGGCCTGCTGCTGCTTGAGCTTCTGCGCCGCCTGCTGTGCTGCCTGCTGCGCTGCGCGCTCGGCGGCTTGCTGCTGCGCGATCTGCTGCTGGCGCAACGCGGCGGCCTGCTGCTCGGCAAGCTGCTTCTGGCGTTGCTGCTCGGCCAGCTGGGCGCGGCGCTCGGCTTCCTGCTGCTGCCGCTTCTTTTCCTGCAGCGCGATGTCGGCTTGCTCGTCCTTTACGGGCGGCGGGGGCGCGACGCGCACCGGCGGCGGGGCAGGGGTTGGCTGGGGCGATGTGACCGGCACATCCGTCCAAAGCTCGGCTTCGGCGCCGGCCGGCGTGCTGTTCTGCCAGTGGATGCCGTGATACAGGAACACCCCGAGCAGCACGTGCATCACGAGCGCGAGTGCAAATGCGCGCCACGTCCCGCGCTCGCGAGGCGGCTGCAACGGATAGGCGGACTTCGTGCGGTTCATTGCGATTTGACGAGCAGACCCACGCGCTTGACGCCGCGCGTCTTCAAGTCGGACATGACAGTCATGACCGCGTCGTACTGCACGGTCTTCTCGGCCGCGATGACGACCGGCTGGTCAGGGTGCGAAGCCTCACGCTCCGTGACGAAGCTATCGAGCTCGGGGCGCGTCATGTCCTGCTCTTGCGAGGCGCCGTTGTCGTCCTTGTAGCGTACGCTCATCTTGCCGTCCGCGCGGATGTTCACGACGACGGGCGGCGTCTGCTGCTGCGGCGCCGCACCGCCCACGGTCGGCAGGTTCACGATCGAGGGCGCGACGAGCGGTGCCGTCACCATGAAGATGACGAGCAAAACGAGCATCACGTCGATATACGGCACGACGTTGATGTCGGACATCGCGCGGCGCGAGCGCCCACCGCGCATCGACGAACGGATGGAGGAGCCGGCCATTGCGTACTCCTTAGTGTGCCTGACGCTGCAGAATGTTCGAGAACTCCTCGATGAAGGTCTCGAAACGGATCGCCAGACGATCGATGTCGTGCGCGTAGCGGTTGTAGGCCACCACCGCCGGGATCGCCGCAAACAGGCCGATTGCGGTGGCCGTCAGCGCTTCGGCAATGCCGGGCGCCACGTTGGCGAGCGTGGCCTGCTGAACGTTTGCGAGACCGCGGAAAGCATTCATGATCCCCCAGACGGTGCCGAACAGACCGATGTACGGGCTCACCGAGCCGACCGATGCGAGGAAGGCCAGGTTCGCTTCAAGAACGTCCATTTCGCGCTGGAATGCGGCGCGCATCGCGCGGCGGGCCCCGTCGAGGATCGCGCCCGGATCGTTGATGCGCTTTTCCTTGCCCTTCAGAAACTCGCGCATGCCCGATTCGAAGATGCGCTCGAGCGCGCCGATCGTGTGGCGGTTGTTCGCGGCGCTCTGATAGAGCGCCTGAAGGTCGCCGCCCGACCAGAAATCGCGCTCGAACTGCTCGGTTTGCGCACGGGCGCGGCGGATCGCGAACCACTTGCGGAAGATGAACGTCCACGACATGAGCGAGAGCAGCAGCAGCAGCGCCATCACGGCCTGCGCAAGCACGCTCGCATTGAGAACCAGAGTGACGATCGACAGATCTTGTGCGTTATTCATAAGGGTTGGGCTTTGACGTCCGGCGAACGAAGGGCCGCCGTAAGCGGACACGAGGGTTCCGGTCGGCGGCCTGAAAGCGCGGCCGGCCTTCGCCCCACGTGGGCGGCGTACCGATGCGGACGATACAAGGTCATGGATGAAGTCTCAACGGAATTTATGTGTCGGCCGTTGACATATCTGGAGGCGTGATTGCCGGCGCATCGGGCGCGCGCGCAAGGGCGGCGCGGACCGCCGGCGGCAGCGCGGCCGGCGCGAGCCCGTCGCGCTTCACGCAGCCGACTCGGATCGAGCCCGTCGCAAGCAGCACGTCGCCACGCCATGCCTGCTGCTCGAACTCGACGCTGGCCCGCCCCAGGCGCTCGACCCGGCTCACGATCGTGACCGTGTCGTCGAGCCAGGCCGGTGCCCGGTAGTCGACGGCCGTGCGGCTCACGACGAACAGGATGCCGTGCGCGCGGTCGAGCTCGCGCTGGTCGATGCCGCACGCGCGCAGCCATTCCGTGCGCGCGCGCTCGAAATACTTCAGATAATTCGCGAAAAAGACGATTCCGCCCGCGTCGGTGTCCTCGTAGTAGACGCGGATCGGCCACGGGAAGCCGAATTCCGCCGGCGGGCAATTCAAGGGCAGATTCATGCGCGCATTTTACCGGAACGCGTATGACGTCTCGAAAAATGCAGGGTAGGGCCTTGCCCGGCGGGCGTTTCGGCGATTTTTGCCCCCCGCGCGCGGGCGCGCGATGCACGCCGGATGCCCGCACGACGGCGGTCCAATTGCCTATTGCCGGCCGTTCCAATAAACTAACGCGCTCATCCCTGCGTGACTGGCGATAGCACCCTTCGGGGTCAAGGTGGAGCGACCCACCGTGAAGCGCAGGGTGCCGTTTTGCCGTTCGCCTGGGCAGCTGAACAGACTGCGCGCCGCAACATGCGCCGCGAGCGGCTGCCTTGCCTGCGTCACGGATACTTCGACATTTCATCCGCCACGTCAGCGCTGGCCGTGCCGCCAGCAGCGCACGCGTACGATCGGTACGCGCCTTCGCGCACGATTCGGCCAACCTGTTCACCCTTAACGGAACGCGTATGTTCGACAGAGCCCAAAGCACCATCGCCAAGGTTGATCCGGAAATCTGGGATGCCATCCAGAAGGAAGACCGCCGCCAGGAAGATCACATCGAGCTGATCGCCTCGGAAAACTACACGAGCCCGGCCGTGATGGCCGCACAGGGCTCGCAGCTGACGAACAAGTATGCCGAGGGTTACCCCGGCAAGCGCTACTACGGCGGCTGCGAATACGTCGACGTCGTCGAGCAGCTCGCGATCGACCGCGTGAAGGCGCTGTTCGGGGCCGATGCCGCGAACGTGCAGCCGAACTCGGGCTCGCAAGCGAACCAGGGCGTGTTCTTCGCCATGCTCAAGCCGGGCGACACGATCATGGGCATGAGCCTCGCGCACGGCGGGCACTTGACGCACGGCTCCCCGGTGAACATGTCGGGCAAGTGGTTCAACGTCGTGAGCTACGGGCTCAACGAAGGCGAAGACATCGATTACGAAGCCGCCGAGAAGCTTGCGCAAGAACATAAGCCGAAGCTGATCGTGGCGGGCGCGTCGGCGTTCTCGCTGCGCATCGACTTCGAACGTCTCGCGAAGATCGCGAAGTCGGTCGGCGCGTACCTGATGGTCGACATGGCGCACTACGCAGGCCTGATCGCGGCCGGCGTGTACCCGAACCCGGTGCCGCACGCGGACTTCGTCACCACGACGACGCACAAGAGCCTGCGCGGCCCGCGCGGCGGCGTGATCCTGATGAAGGCCGAATACGAGAAGCAGATCAACTCGGCGATCTTCCCGGGGATCCAGGGCGGTCCGCTCATGCACGTGATCGCGGGCAAGGCCGTGGCATTCAAGGAAGCGGCAACGCCCGAATTCAAGGCGTATCAGCAGCAAGTGGTGGAAAACGCCCGCGTGCTGGCCGAGACGCTCGTTACGCGCGGTTTGCGCATCGTGTCGGGCCGCACGGAAAGCCACGTCATGCTCGTGGACCTGCGCGCGAAGAAGATCACGGGCAAGGCAGCCGAGGCTGCGCTCGGTGCTGCGCACATCACGGTCAACAAGAACGCGATCCCGAACGACCCGGAAAAGCCGTTCGTGACGAGCGGCATTCGCCTCGGCTCGCCGGCGATGACGACGCGGGGCTTCGGCGCGAAGGAAGCCGAAATCGTGGGCAACCTGATCGCCGACGTGCTCGACAATCCGGAAGACGCAGCCACGATCGAGCGTGTGCGCGCGCAAGTCGCCGATCTGACGAAGCGCTTCCCGGTCTACGGCGGCTAAGCGCCGATGCGCTGCCCGTTCTGCCGGCACGAGGATACGCAGGTCGTCGACTCGCGCGTATCCGAGGACGGCGCCGCGATTCGTCGCCGGCGCCGTTGTCCGGCCTGCGACAAACGGTTCACGACTTATGAGCGCGTCGAACTGTCGTTGCCGGCCGTCGTCAAGAAGGACGGCAGCCGTACCGAATTCGACCGCCGCAAGATCGTGGCAAGCATGCAATTGGCGCTGAGAAAGCGCCCCGTTGCAGCCGACGCGATCGACGCAGCGGTCGCCCGCATCGAGTACCAGTTGCTCGGCAGCGGCGAGCGCGAAGTGCGCAGCGAGCGGCTTGGCGAACTCGTCATGAACGAGCTGCGCCAGCTCGATACGATCGCCTACGTCCGTTTCGCTTCGGTCTACCGACGTTTCGAAGACGTCGCCGAATTCGAAGACTTCATCGAAGAATTCCGCCGCCCGGCTCCGGCCGTTCCCGCCAAGGCGCCGCGCAAGCGTTAAGCGCGCGTCGCCAACGCTTCCCCTCTCGTCGTTGTTCAGCCCGCGCCGGCGCTTTGTGCGCCTGCTCGACGCGTCGTGCTTTGCGCCGCTGCGGTCCGCGCCACTCGGCCGACCGGACGATGGCGCCGCTCGTCTGCGCCCGCTAGATTGATCGCTCGCCCATCTGGAGGAGCGCGGCATGCGGCACCCATCATCAAGTCATTCGATCACAGGACGACGGCGCCCCACAGCAGCGAAGCTGGCGTTCAGCGCAACCGGGGGATTTACGCTCGTCGAAATGCTCGTCGTCGCGGCGCTCGCGCTTGCATTGACGACTGCCGCCGCGCCCGCGTTCGTCACTTGGCAGATGCGCGACCGTGTCGATGCCGCGACGCGCGCTTTG
>CBJMQH010000203.1:0-8935 GCA_966431825.1 uncultured Trinickia sp. | reverse complement strand
GGCGGCGGCCGGCCAGGGCGGGGCGGAGCAGTTCCAGGGAATCCTCCACCCCCTGGCGCAGGTCCAGCAGCCGGGGCTGCAGGGTACTCTTGCCCCTGGTCCCCCGGGAGCCCTCCCTCCGCTCCTCCCCCCTCCTCTTCCTTCCCCCCCCCCTTTTTTTTGTCCCATGGGGCAACTCAAACACCCCTCTGGGTTTCGGCGTTTGGGGGTCCGACATCCGTCGCGCACCGCAGCGCGCTTAACGCAGGTCGAACCGATCGAGGTTCATCACCTTCGTCCAAGCGGCCACGAAGTCGCGGACGAACTTCTGCTGCGCATCGGCACTGCCGTATACCTCTGCAAGCGCACGCAACTGCGAGTTCGACCCGAACACGAGATCGACGCGCGTGCCCGTCCACCTGAGCGCACCGGTCTTGCGGTCCCGGCCTTCGAACACGTTCTTCGCATCCGACACCGGCGTCCATTCGGTTTCCATGTCGAGCAGATTCACGAAGAAGTCGTTCGTCAAGGCCTCGGGCTTGTCGGTGAAGACGCCGTGCCGCGTTTGTCCGACGTTCGCGTTCAACACGCGCATCCCGCCGACGAGCACCGTCATCTCGGGCGCGCTCAACGTCAGCAACTGCGCCTTGTCGACGAGCAACACCTCGGCTGGCACCGTATAACGGCCCTTGACGTAGTTGCGGAAACCATCGGCGATGGGCTCCAGCACAGCGAACGACTCGACATCGGTCTGCGCTTGCGATGCGTCTGCACGCCCCGGCGTGAACGGCACCTGCACGGCATGGCCGGCAAGCTTCGCGGCCTGCTCGACGCCCGTACAACCCGCCAGCACGATGAGATCGGCGAGCGAAACCCGCTTGCTGCCCGTTTGCGCCGTGTTGAACGAGCGCTGGATGCCTTCCAGCGTTTCGAGCACTGCAGCAAGTTCCGCAGGTTGATTGACTTCCCAGTCCTTCTGAGGCGCAAGGCGAATACGTGCGCCGTTTGCTCCACCGCGCTTGTCCGAGCCGCGGAACGTGGACGCCGATGCCCAAGCCGTCGAAACCAACTGCGAAACGGAAAGCCCGGTGGCAAGAATCCTGGTCTTCAGCGCAGCGATATCGGCATCATCGATCAGCGCATGGTCGACGGCGGGAATCGGGTCTTGCCAGATGAGTTCTTCGGCCGGTACTTCGGGGCCGAGATAACGTGCGCGCGGACCCATGTCGCGGTGCGTCAGTTTGAACCACGCCCGGGCGAACGCGTCGGCGAATTGATCGGGATTTTCGAGGAAGCGCCTGGAGATCTTCTCGTACGCCGGATCGAAGCGCAGCGACAGATCGGTTGTCAGCATCGTGGGCTTGCGCTTCTTCGACGCGTCGTGCGCGTCGGGAATGATCTCCGCCGAATCTTTCGCAACCCATTGATGCGCGCCTGCCGGGCTCTTCGTGAGCACCCATTCGTAGCCGAACAGGTTTTCGAAGAAGTTGTTGCTCCACTGCGTCGGCGTGGTCGTCCAGGTCACCTCGAGCCCGCTCGTGATCGCATCGGCGCCTTTGCCCGAGCCGAAGCTGCTCTTCCAGCCAAAGCCTTGGGCCTCGATGTCGGCCGCCTCGGGCTCGGGGCCTACGAGCGCCGCGTCCCCGGCACCGTGCGTCTTGCCGAACGTGTGACCGCCGGCAATCAGCGCCACCGTCTCTTCATCGTTCATCGCCATGCGGCCGAACGTCTCGCGGATGTCGCGCGCAGCCGCAAGCGGATCGGGGTTGCCGTTCGGGCCTTCCGGATTGACGTAGATGAGGCCCATTTGCACGGCGGCGAGCGGATTTTCGAGGTCGCGGTCGCCCGCATAGCGTTTGTCGTCCAGCCATTTCGTCTCGGTGCCCCAGTAGACATCTTCCTGCGGCTCCCACACATCGGCACGGCCGCCTGCGAAACCGAACGTCTTGAATCCCATGGATTCAAGCGCGACATTGCCGGCGAGAATCATCAAATCGGCCCACGAAATGTTGCGGCCGTATTTCTGCTTGATCGGCCACAGCAGGCGGCGGGCCTTGTCGAGGTTGCCGTTGTCGGGCCAACTGTTCAGCGGTGCGAACCGCTGCTGCCCGGCACCTGCGCCGCCGCGGCCGTCGCCCGTGCGGTACGTGCCCGCGCTGTGCCACGCCATGCGGATAAACAACGGACCATAGTGGCCGAAGTCGGCGGGCCACCAGTCCTGCGAAACGGTCATCAGCGCATGCAGATCGCGCTTGACGGCGCCAAGATCGAGTGCGTTGAATGACTGCGCATAGTCGAAGTCGGCATCCATCGGATCCGAGCGGGACGACTGCTGGTGAAGAATCTTGAGGTTCAGCCGATTGGGCCACCAATCCTCGTTCGAGGTGCCGCGGCGGCTCGCGGCAGGGTGAAACGGACACTTGGCTTCGTTCGACATGGTTGGATCTCCATCGGTTGTTGTTGAACGACAGCGCATCGGCGGGCGCGACGAGAGAGTGGTCGGGCCGGCGCTTCGTGGGCAACGCTCGTGATCGGTGCGCGATCACGCTGCAACCGAAGGATCCATGCTTTCAAGGGTCGGCGACAACTTGTATTTTTATATGGCAGCGATAGGTGCCGCCGAGCCGAGCCGAGCCAGCGCTCACGGGCAGTGGCGGCCGCACGATACGCTATGATGTGAGCCGGATCGAACCGCACCTCGCAAGACGTGTTTCAAACCATGGCTTATAGAGAAGAGCAAAAGAAGGTTACGCGCCAGCGCATCGTCGATGCGGCGAGCCGAGGGTTTCGCCGCGATGGGTTCGGCGGCATCGGCGTCGACGGCCTGGCACGTGAGGCGGGGATGACATCCGGCGCGTTCTATGTGCATTTCGAGTCGAAAAAGGCCGCCTTTCGCGAATCGATGCTCCAGGGCATGACCGAACTGCACGATGGCGTGCTGCATTTTCAAAACGAATACGGCGCGGATTGGTGGCCGGCGTTTGTTCAGTTCTATTTGAGCGCGAAGCGGACCTGCACGCTTGCGGAAAGCTGCGCGTTACAGAGCTTGCCGCCCGAAGTGGCGCGGCTCGACGAATCGCTGCGCGGCGAATTCGAAAAAGCCTTGCGCGGTATCGCGAAGGCGATCGCGGCAGGGCCGCATTCGAAAGCGGCGCCGGCCGACGAGGCGTCCGCTTACGCGGCGCTTGCATTGCTGACAGGGGCGGTCACGATGGCGCGCGCCGTTTCGACAAAAACGCTCTCGCAGAAGATTGCCGACGCAGCGTTACAGATGCTCTTGCCCGATTCGCAGTAAGGCCCCGCGCCGCCCGGGTACCGCTTACGCCGTGGCGGCCTGCCGGATCGCAGCACCGAGTTCGGCGTTCGAGTAGGCCTTGCCCGCGATGCCCCAGGGCCCATCCACCGCATGTTTGACAACGACGTAGGTGCGCTCGCGCGGGTGTGCGCCGGCCTTGTACTTGTCGATGATCTCCGTCACCTTGCCAACGAACGCCTGAGCCACCTCGGCGTTCGGAAACGTGACCGCCGGCACCGTCACTTCGATGACGGCAAGCGACTGCGGCTTGCCGCCCACAAAGCACGCCGACTCCGGCTTTACGTTCATATGTCCGATCACGTTCGCCGTCATGAACGGATTGCCCGTCAGACCATGGGCTTCCAGCAGCGCAGCGGCAATGTGCGGAAACACCTCGCGCTCGCCTTGCGCCGTCAGCAAACCCTTTGAGACCTCTACCGAAATAGGCATTTCAATCGCTCCTTCCTGCACGTCAAGTGTGGAAACGGCTTACCCTTTCGCGTAACGATCGTTACGCGAAAGCATGTTTGCATAACGATCGTTATTTCGTCAAGGGGCAGGTAAGGGCGGTACGAACCATCCGGGGCGATGAAGTCGTCGATTAGGAGGCGCTTTCGCTTATCCGTGAGACGCTACGGCGAGGGCGGGATGCAAGGGGACAGCGGGGAGGGCGCGGTCGGCATGGCGCAGTACGGCCACGTTTTGTGTGCTGTCCTCTTCAAAGAAGAACTTCTTCTGACCGAAGGCCGGCTTCAGGTCGTTGAGCCAGGTCGCGTCCGGATCGAATTTCGCATAGAACGGACGGCGCACCCAGTCGGGGTTGCGGGCCTGCAGGAACTGCAGGGCGAACACCTTTTCGCCGGCCAGGTCGGCGATGCCGTCGATGACGACCTTGCCGGGGAAGGCGCTCATCGAAGGGCCTCGCACCGTGCGGGCCAAACCGGACACGGTCTGGTAGGCCGCCTGAAAGATCTCGTAGGCGCGCGCGAGCGGCATCCGGAAGTAGTGGCTAGGTCCCGTGTCGCGTTCGACGAACATGTAATAGGGAATCGCCCCGAGCCGCACGCCGGTCGTCCACAGCTCGGCCCAGCCCTTCGGGTCTTCGTTGATGTGGCGGATCAGCGGCGCTTGCATTCGCAGCGTTGCACCCGTAGACACGATGCGCTTGACGGCGCGCTGCGCGATGGCCGGACGCAACTCGGCCGGGTGATTGTAGTGACCCATGAGTGCCAGGTTCTTGCCGGCGGCAACGACACGTTCGAACAGGCGCATGAGGTCATCGGCATCCTTGTCCGTCACAAAGCGCTGGGGCCAGTAAGCGACCGATTTGGTGCCGATGCGGATGTTCTGGATGTGCGCGAGCTCGGGAGCGAGCAGCGGCTCGATGTATCCGGCGAGCGAGCGTGTGTTCATGATGAGCGGATCGCCGCCGGTGATCAGCACATCGGTTACTTCCGGATGCCGCTTCAAGTAGCTCACGAGTTCGCCGGACTCTCGCGCATCGAATTTGAGCTCGTCCATGCCGACGAACTGAGGCCAGCGGAAACAGAACGTGCAATAGGCATGGCACGTCTGTCCGGAACTGGGAAAGAAAAGCACGGTCTCTTTGTACTTGTGCTGCAGACCGCTCACGGGTTGCCCGTCCATGAACGGGACGTTATGCGTCAACTGGCCAGCGGGGTGCGGGTTCATGCGCATGCGGATCGCGCGAACGGCTGCGTCGATCGCAGCTTCGTCCTTACGTTCGAGGACAAGCGCTTTGAGGTGAGCATATTCGTCGGCGCCGAGCATGTCCGGATGCGGGAACGTCAGCCGGTAGATCGGATCGTTCGGGATGTCGTTCCAATCGATCAACTCGCTCATCACGTACTGATTCGTGCGGAACGGCAGGACACGGGAGATGACCTGGACGGCTTCCCGAAGCGCCGTCGGAAGCTGTTGCCATTGCGGTGCCTGGCTGATCGTCTGGCGCGTGTAGGGTTTGAATTTTTGCTCTGGCGTGTCGTTGGGCATGATGCTCCTTGGAGGTCGAAGGATCGGCGGCTTTATTTCGATACTTTGAAGATTTATTGAATTAGGATTGCTAATTGAGGTGTTTCGGGCGATGCGAGATATTCTTGCGCTACGCCCGGCGGCGGGCAAACGACATTAACGCGCGATGTTGTGCGTTCCAGGAACGATCCGTGAGACGAAAGATCCCGAGCATGGAAGCGCTGATTGCTTTTGAAGCGGCGGCGCGTCATCTGAGCTTCACGCGCAGCGCGCAAGAGTTGGCGCTGACGCAGAGCGCTGTCGGGCGGCAAGTTGCGCTGCTCGAAGGCTACCTTGGCGTGGCGCTGTTCAACCGGGTCAAGAAGCGGCTTAGTCTGACCGAAGTCGGCCAGCTCTATGCCAAACAGGTACGCGAGAACCTCGAGCGGATCGAGCGCGACACGCTGGCGGCGATTGCGCATCGGAACGCGGGCGGCATCGTCGAGCTGGCTGTCATTCCGACGTTCGCCACGCGCTGGTTGATTCCTCGGCTTCCGCGGTTCTACGAGGCACATGCGAACATTGTCGTCAACCTCACGACACGAGCCGAACCCTTCCTGTTTACCGACACGCCGTTCGATGCGGCCATTCACTTCGGGGATCCGATTTGGCCGGGCTCGATCGCCCGCTATCTGTTCGGCGAGGAAATGACCACCGTTTGCAGTCCGCGGTTATTGCAGGGGCGCGCGCGACTGGCGCCGCGCGATCTTTCGCAATTCACGCTGCTGCACCAGTCCGCGCGCCCCGATGCCTGGCGCCAATGGATGATGCAAGTGGGCGTGCACGATGCCGACTGCATGAAGGGACAGCGCTACGAACTCTTCTCGATGCTCGTCGAGGCTGCGCGGGCCGGGTTGGGGATCGCACTCGTGCCGCGCTTTCTCGTCTCGCACGAGCTGGCCGCCGGCGAACTGACCTGTCCATGCGACCTGCCGTTGCGCAGCGACAAGGGGTACTACCTTGTCTATCCGGAGTGCAAACAAAATTCCCCGTGGTTGCAGGCGTTCGAGTCGTGGCTGTTGTCGACCGCCAGCGCATATGTCGAACCGGGCCGGGCTGACGCCGCCTGAGGGCCGCCTGTCGGCGCAACGACGGTCTGAATGCGGTCGGCCTCGTCACGCAAAGGTGGCGCTGACCCCGCTTTCTTACTATTCTTTTTTGAAGTGTCGTGCCGGATGGTTCCAGGCACGTGGAATGCATCTTTCGTCGTCGCGGTGCTGTGCAGCGCTCAATTCATGTCCGACCGGGCCAAAAGCGGAACATGCTATTGAACATTTATAAAGCGGCGGCTGTGCTTTCGCTCGTCGGGCTCGCCGCGCTAGCCGTACTGTCGGTCGGCCTGCCGAACCCGATTGCGACCGCGGCCGGCTTACTCGCCGTATTTGCTGTGCTCGTGACGGTGCAGACGCCGCTCACGCGCGCGTTGCTGCTCACGTTCAGCGGCTTTCTGATCATCCGCTACGTCGCCTGGCGCTTCGCTTCGTTTCCAATCCACAGCAACGTGCCTTCGAAAATCGTTGCTGTTGCATTGCTCGCTGCCGAGCTCTATTGCATGGCCGTGGTGATCTTCGGTTATTTCGTGAGTGCAAGGCCGCTCGAGCGCAGCCCGTTGCCGTTGCCCGACGATCCGCATGCGTTGCCGTTCGTGGACGTCTACATTCCGACCTATTCCGAGCCGCTCGCGGTCGTTGCCCCGACGGTCTGCGGCGCGGTGGAGATCGATTACCCGAAGGATCGGTTCCGCGTCTATGTGCTCGACGACGGCTTTCCCCGGTCGAACACGCATGCCGTGCCCGCGCAGCGGGCCGAGCTGGCCGAACGCGCCGAAGCGCTTAAGGCGCTTTGCGCACGGCACGGCGCAACTTACCTCACCCGTGAATCGAACGTGCACGCAAAAAGCGGCAATCTGAACGCCGCAATGCCAAAGACTTCAGGAGACCTGATCGCCATTCTCGATGCGGATCATGTTCCCACGCGCGATTTCCTTCGCTCGACGGTCGGCTTCTTCATTGCCGATGCCAAGGCGGCACTCGTGCAAACGCCTCACTTCTTCACGAACCCGGATCCGCTCGAAAAGAACCTCGGACTGTTCAATCGGATGCCGGCTGAAAACGATCTCTTCTATCGCGTCGTGCAGAAGGGCCTCGATACGTGGAATACGTCGTTTTTCTGCGGCTCCGGGGCGCTCGTGCGACGTACGGCAATCGAGGAGATCGGCGGATTTTCGACGGACTCGATTACCGAGGATGCATCGACCTCCGTCAAACTGCATCAGCGGGGTTGGCGTTCCGTCTATCTGAGTCGTCCGATGGTCGCCGGCCTGCAGCCCGAAACGATCTCCGGGTTTCTCGTGCAACGGATCCGCTGGGGAGTCGGGATGATGCAGATCCTGATGAAGCAGAATCCCTTGCTCGTGCGCGGCCTTCGGCTTGCCCAGCGGCTCGCCTATTTTTCGGTGGGACTTTTCTGGTTCTTCCCGTTCGCCCGCCTCGTGACGTTCGTGGTCCCGTTGATCAGTATCGTCTTCAAGCTGCAGATGTATCCGAGCGGCACGGAGAACCTGCTGAGCTATACGCTTCCTTACCTCATCGCGGTTCTGCTGACTTCCGAGCGGCTCAACGGGCGGTTCAGACGTATTTTTTCTTCGGAGCTCTACGAGACGCTTCAGGCGTTTTATATGTTGCCTGCCATCGTCCATGCGCTGGTCCGACCGAACGCACCGACATTCAGCGTGACGCCGAAGGGGCAGCGGAGCGAGGCAGACTTCATCAGCGAGTTTCGGCTTCCGTTCTACGCGATCTTCGCGGGTTCCGTGATCGGGCTCGTCTGGGGCATCGCTCGAATGATTTTCGAGCCGGAGGCGCGTTCGATTCTCGCGGCGGCTGTCGCCTGGATCGGCTTCAATCTGTTTCTGAGTTTCGGCGCGCTCGGCGCCCTGTTCGAAAAGGCGCAGCGCCGGGTTCGGCCGCGTATTGCCATGGGCGAGACGATTACGGTCGTCGACGCTAGCGGTGAGCGCGAAGGGCGGCTCGTCGATGCGAACGAACTCGGGTTGCGCATCCGCGTCGGGGCGCCGCTCGCGCACGGGCAGTTTGCGCTCAAGGCAGCCGGGCGCCTGCTCTCTGCCCGCGTCATCGCTTGTGTCGACGCGGCGCACGGCGAGTACGTCGGGCTCTATACGCCGCAGTCGGCCGAGGAAGAACGCGCTGCGGTCACGCTCGCGTACGGCGACAGCGAGCGGTGGGTGCGGCAGTGGAGGGCGCGCGAAGCACCGGCGAACTTCATCGGCTCGCTTGCCGGCATGTTGGCCGTTTCGGTGAAAGGCGCTCATGCGCACGCGCGCCACGTGCGGCGCAAGGTCTTCCATGGTTAGCGTCTATTCGCATAGCGCGCGCGTGTGCGATTGGGCGAAATCGCTGGCCCGCCTGGCGACTGCGCTTTGCCTGCTGTTCGGTGCGACGGCGGTCTGCGCGCAGACCGCAAGCCGGCCTTTTCCGGCGCTTCGTACGGATCATCAATCCCGGTGAATCCCTTGATCTGCCCGGCTCGGGCCTTCTTATACAGTCCCTTGGGATCTCGGTTCTCGGCGGCTTCCAGCGACACGTTCACATAGACCTCAACGAACTCGCC